>NZ_JBFHGM010000233.1:0-7984 GCF_041583095.1 Draconibacterium sp. | reverse complement strand
AATTGTAGGTATTGTATAATGTTCCGAAGAACTTACGTTTTACTTCCTCAACACCTTCGATATCAAATTTCAGGTTGTCCCATGGCTGCGCATTGGTGATCATGTACCAGCGCAGTGGGTCTGAACCGTATTTATCGATGGTCTCGAACGGATCGACTGCATTACCCAGACGCTTCGACATTTTCACGCCGTTTTTGTCCAATACCAGTCCGTTTGAGATAATATTTTTAAATGCTACCGATTCATCAATCATTGTCGCAATTGCATGCAGCGTGAAGAACCAACCACGTGTTTGGTCAACACCCTCAGCAATAAAATCGGCCGGGAATACATCTTTAAAATTCTCTTTCCACTCGAAAGGATAATGGCGCTGTGCAAATGGCATCGCACCCGAGTCGAACCAAACATCGATCAGGTCGGATTCGCGCTCCATTTTTTGTCCCGACGGAGAAACAAGAATGATATTATCGACATGCGATTTATGCAGGTCAATCTTTTCGTAGTTGGCTTTTTCGTAATCGCCAACTTTAAACTCAGCAAATGGATTTTCCGTCATAAATCCGGCGGCAACCGCTTTGTCGATCTCTGCCATCAGTTCTTCCATCGAACCGATACAAATCTCTTCCGAACCATCTTCTGTTCTCCAGATTGGCAGCGGTGTTCCCCAGAAACGCGAGCGGCTAAGGTTCCAGTCAACCAGGTTTTCCAGCCAGTTTCCGAAACGGCCTGTTCCGGTTGATTTTGGTTTCCAGTTGATGGTGTTGTTCAACTCCACCATCTTGTCTTTCACCGCGGTTGATTTTATAAACCACGAATCGAGCGGGTAATACAATACTGGTTTATCAGTTCTCCAGCAGTGCGGATAACTGTGAACGTGCTTCTCAATTTTAAAAGCCTTGTTCTGCTGTTTCAGCATTACCGAAATATCGATATCAACAGTTGAAGCATCGTCTTCCAGTTTGTCGTCGTATTCGTTTTTCACCGAACGGCCGGCAAACTCGTGATAGGTTTCGGTATTTACATACTTTTCAACAAACTCCGGGTCCAAATCTATAGTGGGGTAAAAACGTCCTTTCCGGTCTACCAAAGCCTGACGTTTTCCTTCGGTATCAATTACGATCAACGGCGAAATTCCGTGTTGTTTTGCTACCCGATCGTCATCGGCACCAAAAGTAGGTGCGATGTGTACGATTCCGGTACCATCTTCAATGGTTACAAAGTCGCCGGTAATAACTTCAAAAGCTTTGCCTTCAGGTTTTACCCAGTCGATCAGCTGTTCGTACTGAACGCCTTTTAACTGCTCGCCGGTATACTCGGCTATTACTTTGTAAGGAATATTTTTGTCGCCCGGATTGTAATCTTCCAGTGCCAACTCTGCATTTTTTGAGCTGAAATAAACCGGGAAAAGGTCTTTCGCCAAAATCAAAGTTACAGGATCGCCGGTGTACGGATTAAACGAACGAACTTTTACGTATTTAATGTTCGGCCCCACACACAGTGCCGTGTTCGATGGCAATGTCCATGGAGTTGTCGTCCAGGCGAGGAAATAAAGATCGGTTTCCACTCCTTCGAAAAGGAACTCCGACCTTTCGTTTCTTAAAGCTTTAAACTGGGCAATGGCTGTTGTATCTTTTACATCGCGGTAACATCCCGGCTGGTTCAGCTCGTGCGAGCTCAATCCTGTTCCGGCTGCCGGCGAGTAGGGCTGAATGGTGTAGCCTTTGTACAACAAGCCTTTGTTATAAATTTGTTTCAGCAACCACCAAACCGACTCAATGTATTGGTTTTCATAGGTAATATACGGATCATCCATATTCACCCAATAACCCATTTTGCGTGTCAGTTCTTCCCACTCGCGGGTGTATTTCATCACCTCTTTGCGGCAGGCATCGCTGTATTCTTCAACGGTAATTTTCTTACCTATATCGTCTTTTGTAATATTCAGCGCTTTTTCAACGCTCAGTTCTACCGGCAAACCATGTGTGTCCCAACCGGCTTTACGGTGCACACGGAAACCTTTCATGGTTTTGTAGCGGCAAAAAATATCTTTTATGGCACGCGCCATCACGTGGTGAATACCCGGCATTCCGTTTGCCGATGGCGGTCCTTCGTAAAATACAAATGTTTCGTGCCCCTCGCGGGTTGAAATACTTTTATGAAAGGTATCGTCTTTCTCCCAACGCGCAAGCACATCCTTGTTTATCTGTGCTAGATCTAACTGCTTATATTCCTGAAATTTATTACTCATAAGAATACCTTATAATCCACTGATTTTAAAAAACATGCAAATATAGAAAAATTTTGATGGTCGGGGGAAGATGAACGGGCCTTAATTAATACGGACTAATAAGCTTATTACAAATAATTTACATTGCGACCAAAGCATTTCGGAGTCGTATGCACAGCTCTGTAATTTACTGACTAATAGCATCCTGTTATATTCTGAGTCGTCCTGTTAACTTTTTCGGCGTCCTGTACCATTTTTATGGCGTCCTGTTAACTTTTTCGTGTTCCTGTTCGATTTTGGTGCGCCCTGTTACCTTTTTTCCTCATCCTGTTAAGTTTTTGGGCGTCCTGTTAAACAGGATTCAGGGATTTTGTAACAGGATGGGGGAAATGGTTGCAGGGATATGTTATCCAACGATCTCTAGAATAAGTTTTTTATTCAAGCACTAAAAATGCGAAATGAAACTTTCAATCCATTGGCAACTTGCACTCGACCCCTCCAAACCTCTCCGCCAGCTTGCGGAAGGCTCAAAGTCCCCTTCAGGGGATTTAGGGGAAAGAGACCAAGTGGTTACTTACGAAGTTCGAATATGAAATAACTTTCTATCAGCACTGTGGTTACTATGATAAACCGAAAACAAAATATTCCCGGATCTGGTGGATTCCTGATTTTCCTGCAAAACAATAAAGAAAAAGCCGCTTTACCGGGAAAGATAAAGCGGCTTTGTGGAATACCTTTATGGAAACCCGGATCAGACAGTCCGGACTAATTATTTTGTCAATCTGTAGTGAAACCAACCTTATTGATTTGCATCCCTTTTGGAAATCGGGAGAACCAAAACACCAAACTTAGTTCTGCGAAGACTTTTGCTTCGTTTGGCTACAGATCCGTTTTTAAATGTCTTTTGATTAATTCAGATCAAGTACCGAATTAAATTCGCCCTCAACAATACCGGTGGGAGCAGTGCTGTCAGCTTCGCTTTCGTTTTCCCAAACCGAATTGTCGATTAAATATTTAAACTGGTAGGCTTTACCGGTTTCAAGATTCAGCGTTTGTGTAAAATCACCGCTTTTCAGTTTTTTCATGGGCTCAACTTCTTCGTTCCAGCCGTTAAATTCACCCACAATTTTAATTGTATCTGCACCTGGAGCATCTTCTTTTGCTACTCTAAACGATACTTTACACTCAGGTTTACTTTTTAAATATTGTTTTTTTATACTCATAATTCATAGTTTTTTGTGAAACAGAACAGTTACCGGCTTTGTGCTTTAAAAATTGCTTTATGAATTGGCATCCGGCGCCTGATGTAAACTCAACAGCCTTCTTTCAATCACCGATCCGGCACGCTCTCCTGAATCGTTCTTGTTTTCAATCTTAAAATTTGTTCTAGTACAAAGTTGGTTTGGAAATGATGTTCTATCAATTTGTTAATCAAAAGTATGGCATTAACATTAATTATCAATCAACCAGCAAAAAGAATATTCTGATATTTAACACTTAAATAAAATTAAAAAATTTTAGCATCTTATTGTATTTCAGACGTTTTAGATCACTCCCCAACACCATTCGCCTTGCCCCGAACAGACACACACGACTGATTTTAAGCAATTTAATCAAACGAATGTCAATAATTGTTTCGTAGATGATTCACCCGGCTCATAAACGACTGAACCCTTTCCAATTCCACTTCATTTTGCCAGTTGCCATCGTATTTAAACGATGATCCCACAATAAAAGCATCGGCATACGGCCAGAAACCGGCAATATTACTCTCTGTGATTCCGGAGCCAATCAGCACCGGTAGCCTAACCGCCTCAACTACAGCCTGCACATCCTTTATCGATGCTTCTTCGCCCGTTGCATTTCCGGTAACAATAACCCCATCGGCTAAAAAGAACCCGGCAGCTTTCGCCATATCACAAATCGAAACATCGGCAGAAATGGCATGCGATGAGTGTTTCTTTTTAATATCAGTCCAAATTTTTATGTCGTCGGCACCAATCAGTTTCCGATAGCGCAAAAGTTCTGCTGCATCGCTGTTCATCATTCCCTCATCGGCCAAATGCCCAAATACAAATCCTTCGGCCCGGATGAAATCGAAACCGGCAGCATGAGCAACGGCCAGCGCCTGTTTGTTGGCTCCTGCCAAAATCTGTATTCCCAGAGGCAGCGAAACCTCCTGCCTCAGTTTTGTTGCAATAGCCGTCATTGCAGCCACAATTTCGGGGCCCACTTTACGGTTCAGGTATGGCCGGTCGTGCATGTTCTCGATCATAATGGCATCCACACCGCCTTGCTCGAGTTTCTGTGCATCGCTGATTGCAGCTTTAATAATTTCCGGTATGGTGAGGCGGTTTTTGGGAGTTCCCGGCAATGCTCCTACATGCACCATCCCTATTATCGATTTGTTGAGTTCCACGCTTTATTATTTTGTTTCCTTAAAGTTAACTGAATTGAGGGAATTTCTGCCGATCACCAAAAACAATTCACTTATCGTTTTGATTGCCACTGATTTTGTACATTTACATCCTGTAACCTAAGTCAAAAAAAAACGAAAGATGAAAAATAGTTCCCTTTTGCTCGCAATGTTTGTCGCATTTATTTTTGCGTCCTGTTCGACGGGAAAAAGCAATAACACCTTAACAAAACAAGAAATTGAAGACGGCTGGGAATTGCTGTTCGACGGCAAAACCACCAACAACTGGAAAACCTTTAACGGAGGTGCAGTAACCGGATGGAAGGTAATTAACGGCGAATTGCACAATTCAGGCCTTGGGGCGGATCATGGCGGCGACATTATAACAAAAAAACAATACATCAATTTTGAATTGTACCTGGAGTGGAAAGTGACACCGGAAAGTAACTCGGGTGTTTTTTACCACGTTCAGGAAGGACTTACAGACGTCATTTACGAATCGGGCCCGGAATACCAGTTGATTGACGACAATGGATGGCCTGACAATCTGGAGGCCTGGCAGCATTCAGGAGCCAATTACGGTATGAATCCACCTCAAAATGCAAAGGTAAAACCGGTTGACGAGTGGAACACAACGCGAATAATTGTTAAAGGCCCCCACGTTGAGCACTGGCTAAACGGCACCAAAGTGGTGGAATATGAACTCTGGACCGACCAATGGCTAAAAAATAAAGCAGTCAGCAAATGGGCTGAAGTTCCCGACTACGGCATGGCAAGATCGGGGCATATTGGGCTGCAGGATCATGGCGGGCTAACTATGTTCCGGAATATTAAGATCAGGGAACTGTAGTTTCAGTGCAGCTTATCAAAACAAACATTGCCCGAACAGGTTTCTCAATAAAAATTATCTTTGCCCGAAACATTTTCAAAAATGGAATTTACTGCATTCAGAGATCTGAAACCTTTCTCGCAATTGTTTTTTGCCGCATTTGTTGTGGTGGCCAGCATTTTAATCTTCTTTGTATTATCGCTTGTTGTGGCCATTCCAATCTGGGGATTCATCACTGTCTTGCACCTTCCGGCAATAAATTCTGAAACGCCACAACATATTATTAACCTCTATAAATTCATCCAGGTTGTTCAGGCAATCGGCTTTTTTATCGTCCCTCCGTTTATTTTAGGCTACCTGTTTCATGGCAAATCAAAAGAATACCTTTATCTCGATAAAACCTTCAACTCACAAAGTGTTATCCTGGTTGTTGTAATGATGTTTTTTGCCTCTCCGCTTATTAACCTGATCGGGGAATTAAACAGCAACATGAGTTTCCCCGACTGGTTATCGGGTGTGGAAGAATGGATGCGTAACGCCGAAGAAAATGCCGCCGAAATTACCAAAGCCTTTTTAAATGTAAAAACCATTGGCGGACTTGCCTTTAACGTGTTTATGGTTGCATTGCTACCTGCAGTTGGCGAAGAGCTTTTGTTCCGCGGAGTAGTACAGAACATTTTTAGCAAAATGACGCGCAGTCACCATTGGGGAATCTGGATTTCAGCCATACTATTCAGCGCTTTGCACATGCAGTTTTATGGTTTTGTACCACGGGTTTTACTTGGTGCTTTGTTTGGTTATATGCTGGTTTGGAGCGGCTCGATGTGGTTGCCCATAATTGCCCATTTCCTGAATAATGCTATTGCCGTAATTGCCATGTACTTTATAAATAACGGGATGATGAATCCACAATATGAAGAAATCGGGTCTACCGGCGACAGTTATTACATGGCCGGAATCAGCCTTGCACTAACGTTTGTCTTTCTGCTGATGCTGAAACGTCAGAATGCAGGGAAAGAAATTGTTTTATAAAAAATGTATCGCTCCGGAAATCTGGATGATTAGTATTTGAACTCAATATTTTATAATTGCTGCCGCAGGCCATCATTTTTGGCTTGATCCAAAAACGATGCAAAAAAACTCAAGGCTCCTTTTGCTCCTTCCCCTTCGTTTTTATAAAACCTAAATTCGGACGGGTGATCTCCTCGATTCCTCGGAGCTTCCCGCTCTCTTTAAGGTTTCATTTCAACTCCACGGAAAGACCAAAAGAGGCCGGTCCACTGCAGTAGCATCAGCCACATCGAAGCCTGGCCTTGTCCTCAAGCTGGCGGACGGAAAAAAAGCGGTGGCGGCGTTAAAAAATTACTGTTATTTGGGCTCATGCGGTGGTCTAAAACCCTCCTGATTCCTTAGATTTACACTCATAGCTCGTGGCTGTTTTCTTTACTAAAACTTCCAGAGTAAGGAAAATTCCGGTATAAAAAAATCCCGGATCAGTTTTCACCAATCCGGGATCTAAAATATCAATACAATAAATTCCGTTAAGCAAATTCAAATAAGAGATCGGTCTGCATTTCTTCTGCCGAAAGCTTTTTCTTTTCATTACGGCGAAATACATAAACAATACCATATTCCTGTGCCAGTTGACGTTTCGCTTTTGGCGATTCTACCTCAAGGCTCTCTTCAATCTCTGTCCACAGCTTGCTTATAAAGTCGTTGGTAATCTTACGCAGTTTCTGCATTTTATCGAACGAGCGTAAAGTATTTCGTTTTAAGGTTTGCTGAAATACCGAAGCGTCGTGCAACTCTTCCACCTTAAATTTTACCAGTGCTATTGATGGATTATAAATGGCACTTCCCCCATTTTGTTTGCGCTTTTGCTCGCCTTCCACCATTATTTTGCCCCACTCAATTATATCTTCCTCGGTGTTTAGTGGCGGCACTTTTCCCTCAAAAGAGGCCAGATTACCGTAGTACTTAATGCCGCCGTTAATCTCACCGCGTTCTGATGCAAACTGCAGCACCTGTATAAAATGCGAAACATACATTTTAGCCCGATCAAAAGCTTCTTTGTACTCTTTTATATTTTCCGACTGAAGTCGTGTGTCTAATTCGTATTGTCGAAGGTGATTCTCGAAAGTATTCTTCACATTCTGAAGTTCTTCAACCGAATGATTCGAAAACGCCAGTTTATGTTCATTCTTAATCACCTTTGCCAGCGCTGCGTTAAGTGCGCGTATTCTGGCTTTATCCGTTGTGGGTAAACGTCTGTATGGCATAATGTTCCTTTGTGTTTATGCGAAGTTATGGATTGTGCATGGAGAATACTCGTGTTCGCCCTTGCACTTATACACACCGAGTTGTTTATTAGTGTGAAAAACGGGAGGGTGTTTTTAGCGAAGGACCTTATTTTAAGACCTTCCTGTCTCTATATTCGCACGAAGTTAACAGGGTTAGAAACAAAAAGCCTCCCCAGAAACTGAGAAGGCTTTTCAACTTTATAGCTTGAATT
>NZ_JBFHGM010000232.1:0-7984 GCF_041583095.1 Draconibacterium sp. | reverse complement strand
CCTGCGATAAAAAGCTTCATCGGTTTTTAAATGCTCGTATAGTTTGTCATCGAGGGTATATGTTTTCAAAAAATAATCGCGGATTTCTGCCTTTTTTTGTTCGGCATCTCCGTTAATCAAATCGGTTGTATGGGTTATCAAATTGTTCATAATTTACTCTATCCTTGAGAATCGGGTTTTAAAATATTAACTAATATAATCAGCATATAGCAAATCAACGATTATAATTGTTTAAATTATTGATAAATATTGACCCGGAAATCAGCTGAGTTGCTGATGCAGATAGATCTTCTCAAAATCAAAAGTTCCGCTTTTATCGGCCAGCAACCTGGGTTGAACAATCGATGCACAAACTTTGAATCCCATTCTTTTGTACAAACCAACAGCAGCTTCATTTTCCACCCAAACCCGTATAAAAGCATCATCAAATCGGTTTCGATCTGCCTTTTCAAGAAAAAAAGTCAGCAACTTTTTACCAATCCCATGCCCTTGTTTTGATTGTTCAACCATCATTTCGGCCACATAAACCGCACGTTCAACCTCAAAATTGTTTGATATTTCTTCCGGTATTAACTCATCGAATCGAAAAGGCGTTAGCAGAATTGCACCTGAAAGTTTATTTTCTTCCATAGCGAAGATTCCATACCCAACGTCGATAACCGACTGAAGATAGGCTGCAGTTTCACTTTCAGAATGATATTGAAAACTTTTACCCTTCGAAAATGTATCGATGTACAATTTTACCAGGTCGTTTTTGTAGGTTTTAAAATTTAATGCATCAACGGTAATATATCTCATACAGTTGTTACTTTATCTGTTTTAGGATTAACACCAAACAGCTCTTTCTGTTTTCTTGAATTGAATTAAAATATCTTTTCTATTTTTGCGCCCGCATTACATATACGATAGCAAATGAGTTTTTTAAAAGAAATACAACGTCGTCGCACTTTTGGAATTGTGAGTCACCCGGATGCAGGAAAGACCACTTTAACCGAGAAACTACTTCTTTTTGGTGGAGCAATTCGTGTGGCAGGTGCTGTAAAAAGCAACAAAATTAAAAAAGGTGCCACTTCTGATTTTATGGAGATCGAGCGCCAGCGTGGTATTTCTGTAGCTACTTCGGTAATGGGTTTCGAGTACAACGGTTACAAGGTAAACATTCTGGATACCCCGGGTCACCAGGATTTCCAGGAGGATACTTTCCGTACACTTACCGCAGTCGACAGTGTAATTATCGTTATTGATGCAGCAAAAGGGGTTGAGCCACAAACCGAAAAGCTGATGAACGTTTGCCGGATGCGCAAAACGCCGGTTATAGTTTTTGTAAATAAAATGGACCGCCCTGCGGGAGATCCGTTTACCTTGATGGACGAAATCGAAGACCAGCTGAAAATTAAAGTGCGCCCGCTGAGTTGGCCAATTAACAATGGTCCCGACTTTAAAGGTGTTTACAATATTTTTAACCGCAGCCTGAAGCTTTTTACGCCCGATATTCAGGAAATTGAAGAGCGTATTAAGTTTGAAGATATTTCGGATCCGACTTTGGAAGACCACATTGGCGAAGATGCCGATGTACTGCGTGAAGAACTGGAACTGGTGGAAGGAATTTACCCGGAGTTTAACAACGAAGACTACCTTTCGGGCGAACTGGCACCGGTATTTTTTGGTAGTGCACTGTATAATTTTGGGGTGCAGGAATTACTTGATTCTTTTGTAAAGATTGCGCCAACACCACAACCAAGCGAGACAGAAGAACGCGTTGTAAAACCCGAAGAAAAAGGATTTACCGGTTTTGTATTTAAAATACATGCCAACATCGATCCGAACCACCGCAGCCGGATTGCCTTTGTAAAAATCTGCTCAGGAAAATTCGAACGAAATAAAATGTATAAAAATGTTCGGCTGGGAAAATCGTTCCGTATTTCGAGCCCGACCGCTTTTATGGCTTCGCAAAAAGAAATTGTTGAAGAGGCTTTCCCCGGCGATATTATCGGTGTGCCCGATACCGGAAACTACATTATTGGCGACACTGTTACCGATGGAGAAGATATCCATTTCAAAGGCCTGCCGAGCTTCTCGCCCGAGATGTTCCGTTTTGTTGAAAATGCCGACCCAATGAAATCAAAACAGCTGGCAAAAGGAGTTGACCAGTTGATGGACGAAGGTGTTGCACAGCTTTTCACCAGTGTTTTTAACGGACGTAAAATTATTGGTACTGTCGGACAACTTCAGTTCGAAGTTATTCAGTATCGTTTGGAACATGAATACGGTGCAAAATGTCGTTTCGAGCCGCTATCGATGCATAAAGCCTGCTGGATTCAGTGCGACGATGAAAAGGTACTGACTGAATTCAAGAAACGCAAGCACCAGAAAATGGCAAAAGATAAACTGGGGCGCGACGTGTTTATGGCCGACTCATCATTTATTTTACAAATGGCGCAGGACGAATTCAAGGATATTAAGTTCCATTTTACTTCCGAATTTTAAGGCGTTTGTCATTTCGAACAAAGAGAGAAACCACTAACTTTGAAAAGAAGAGTTAGGAATTGTTCCGAATACGAAATGACAAAGATTTGATACATTTACCTTAATGGAAACAAGTTTTTACGATAGTGCATTTTTCACCTACGGGTTGCTTCCGGCACTGATCTTTTTTTCGCGTGTTTTGGATGTAACTATTGGAACCATCCGAATTGTAATGGTTTCAAAAGGGCACAAATTATGGGCTCCGTTACTGGGATTTTTCGAGATTTTGATCTGGCTGATTGCCATTTCAAAGATCTTTCAGAATCTCGACAACTGGTTTTGTTACATCGCTTATGCGGCCGGTTTTGCCTGCGGAAATTATGTGGGTCTGCTTATTGAAGAGAAACTGGCTGTTGGTATTGTGAAGCTGCAGATAATTACCCGTAAAGAAGCGAGCAAACTTATTGAAAACCTGACAGCTGCCGGTTACGGCATTACGCACCACCACGCTCAGGGTGCCAACGAAAAGGTTAGCATCATCCACAGCATTATCCAGCGTTCGGAAATTAAGAAAGTGGAAACGATAGTGAAAACGACCAACCCAAAAGCGTTTTATTCGGTCGAGGATGTCAAATTCGTAAACGAAGGAGTCTTCCCTATTCATCCGGCCCGTTTCCGTTTGCGAAAAGGGAAATAAATCTGTTCACTGCAAATATATCATCTCCGGAACAAACCGAATTACATCTTATTGTTTTTGATCAATCAATAAAACATTTATTGAAAATCTTTAACCTCCAGAGCGTTTTGTTGTTGTCTCCAGCGAGAAAATAGCATACAGAAACTGTTTAATCTATACTTAATTATTTAAATACATTTTAACATTCTGCATTTTTCTTTTACTTTTATGCCTCAAACAAAATTTACTGCAACACAGCAATGCCGGAAAGCTAATACCCGGCAAAAACCAGACTCTACTAATGAAACGACTTGGCGAAAGAATAAGAAGAAAGCGGGAAGCCTTACATTTAAAACTCAACGACTTATCAAAAAAAGTTGGCATAAGTTCAAGTGCACTTTCACAGATTGAAAAAGCCAAAGCATTTCCCTCCATCCTGACCCTAAAAAATATAGCCGACAGTTTAAATACCACGGTGGGCGAATTAATTGGCGAAAATGAAACCTTGCTTAATCAGCCGTTAATTAAAACCGATCAAAAAAAGTTTGTAAAGAAGAATGAATCAGGTACAAAATTATACCTGCTTTCTCATCACGACCCGCACAAACAAATGGAAACTTATGAGCTCGAATTTGTTCCGGGATCGGATAGCAAAGGAATTATGACTGCCCATCCGGGCCAGGAATTTTGTCACGTTACAGAAGGTAAACTGGCAATTTTGCTTGATGGGAAACCGTATGTACTTGAAACCGGCGACAGTTTTTATTTTAATTCAAACATTACGCACAACGCACAAAATATAATTGAAGGAACTACACGTGTTGTGTGGGTAGTAACACCGCCAAATATCTAGTTAAAACAAATTCATTTATTAAATCCTCCTTCATTTATTAAATATTTTCTAATTCTTCTTAAGCTGTGCTTTATTAATTAAATTCTACTAAACCTTTTTATACATTTGTGCCCGAATTCGATTTTATACCGATTTGGTTATTAAACCACAAAAAATAAGAAGGATGAAGATAGCTTTTTCAGATTTTAAAACTAAACTTGATAAAAAGGGCGTTAAACTGCCTGAGAACATTCAAAACGTATTAAGTGCATGCAAGTCTTTTACATGCTATAACACAACCGAAGAGCTTGCCGATGCCGCAACCAACGGAAAAGAAAATAATGAGTTTGCCGTATCGTACGATATTGAAGGCAAAGGAACGTTCACTGAAGCGATAGTACATCGCGTACAAAACGGTATTTCGGTAAATTACACCGAAGCCTACATGCGCCGGCGTGATCCGGGAACGATGGTTATCGGTGATGATAAACCTACCGGAAAAAAACGTTTTTCTGAAAAGTATAATTATCCGTTTTCTGAAATTCAGAAAGAAACCTTTGACTGGTTAAAAGAAAATGATCTTGCTGTATTTTTCTATTTTGCCGGACGACAGGGAATCGGTTCTTTAGGAATTGCAATTGCTCCTGCAAATGCCGGATTTTTCGCCATGGGTTTATCCATGTTACAGGAAATTGTGGCAATCGATGAGCTGGCTGAAAACAGCGAGTTAAAATCGGTAATC
This sequence comes from Draconibacterium sp., assembly GCF_041583095.1. NCBI lineage: Bacteria > Pseudomonadati > Bacteroidota > Bacteroidia > Marinilabiliales > Prolixibacteraceae > Draconibacterium > Draconibacterium sp. Next base: position 3,268 of record NZ_JBFHGM010000232.1, on the reverse strand, counting down.
TATGTTGCACCGGTATTCAGGCATACTCACTTCGAAGGAAAACAAGTGGTTGTTCACAACCGCCTGGACGATATTCACGAATTGTATTCGTACAACCTTTATCCGGGCCCAAGTGCCAAAAAAGGCTTGTATGGCGTGTTGCTTACCCAGGGCGAAAAAGAAGAATGGGTAACAGCTCACTGTTCTGCCGTTCAATCTATAAGTCCGTACGACATTGTAACCACATTTATGCATGAAGGTGCCAGTGGCGGTGGAAAATCGGAGCTACACCAGCACATTGTAAGAGAAACCGACGGAAGAGTTCTGTTGGGAAAGAATTCGGTTACCGGCGAAACCCGTTATATCACTATCCCCCGAACCTGTAACTTCCTGCCAATTGCCGACGATATGGCTTTCTGTCATCCATCGTTCCAGCAAAAGAACGGAAAACTTGGTATTATGGATGCGGAAAACGCATGGTTTGTTCGGGTTGACAGTGTTAACCAGTACGGTGATGATCCGGTTCTTGAAAAGACAACAATAAATCCGAAAAAACCCTTGCTGTTTTTAAATATCGACACTAAACCCGAATCAACAGCTCTGATCTGGAACCATATTGAAGATGAACCGGGTAAACGCTGCCCAAATCCGCGGGTTGTTCTTCCGCGCGAAAGTGTTGACAATACCATTAACGGATCGGTTTCGGTTGATGTGCGCAGTTTTGGTATTCGTACTCCAAAATGTTCGAAAGAAGATCCAAGCTACGGAATTGTTGGGCTATTCCACGTGTTGCCACCGGCTTTGGCATGGTTGTGGCGTTTGGTAGCACCACGCGGACACAAAAATCCAAGTATTGTTGGCACCGGTGCCATGGAAAGCGAAGGAGTTGGTTCGTACTGGCCTTTTGCCACCGGCGACCGTATTATTCATGCCAACCTGCTGCTGAAGCAAATAATTGAAACTCCACGTACTATTTTTTCGCTGGTACCCAACCAAAACATTGGAGTTTGGGAAGTTGGATTTAAACCACAGCTTTTAATGCGCGAATATTTAACCCGAAGAGGTGGCGCCAAATTAAAAGACGATCAGATACAGGCAGCACGTTGTCCGCTTTTGGGTTACGAGCTGAATTACCTGACCATAGAAAGCTCAAAAATCCCGTCACGATTCCTTAAAGTATACAACCAGGTTGAAGTGGGTACCGAAGGTTACGATGCCGGAGCAGAAATTTTACAGGAATTTTTTAACCGCGAGCTGAAGAAATTCTTACACGAAGACCTGTTCCATACCGGAAGAAAAATTATTGACGCTTGTTTGTCGAACGCGTCGATTGAAGAATACAACCAGATAATTCCGATGGATTACGAATATTCATTTAATAATATCGAAGATTATGAGCAAAGTAGTTATAATAATGGGCTCTAAAGCCGATCTGAACTGGGCCAACAAAATTGTTGATGCACTAAACGGATTTAAAATCGATTCAGAATGTTTTATCGCTTCGGCGCACAAGGTACCGCTTGAGTGTTATAACATTATTAAAGAGCAGGAAAAGCACAACCCGGTATTTATTACCATTGCAGGAATGAGTAATGCCTTAAGCGGATTCTCCGATGCACAAACCAGTTGCCCGGTTATTGCATGTCCTCCTGTTGGCGAATCGTTTGCTGGTGCCGATATTTATTCGAGCCTGCGAATGCCATCGGGAGTTGCTCCTATGGTAATTCTAAATCCAAAAAACGCAGCACTGGCAGCAGCTAAAATTATTGGATTAAACAACGATGAAGTGCGTAACGAAGTATCAAAATTTCAGGATGCACAACGACAAAAATTAATTGAAGACAACAGTTCAATAAGAACTAATTAGTAAAATATTGGTCTTTTTCCTGGAGGCGGGTAGTTTTTTTTTTCGCAATCTACTTAATAATTAACTTGATAACTTATCAGCATTTCAGGAAAACTTTAATCATAAAGGGAGATTTGTTTCGACAACTCTCCCTTATTTTTTAGATATTTGTGCCCACAAAATTGAAGCAAAGAATGAGTTCGATTATCAACGATACAAAATTGGCAGCCAAACTAATCGAAAATGGCGAGTTGGTAGCCTTCCCAACCGAAACAGTATATGGTTTAGGTGCAGATGCATTTAATGCCGAGGCGGTTGCACAAATTTTTGCAACTAAAGAGCGGCCAACATTTAATCCGCTTATTGTGCATATTCGCGAGGTTTCGGAGCTGGAAAAACTTTTTGTTGAAATTGATGATGCGCTACTTAAACTGGCAGAACATTTTTGGCCGGGGCCTTTAACCATTGTTGCCAAAAAACAAAAATCGGTACCTGATATTGTTTCTGCCGGACTGGATACAGTGGCCGTTCGTATGCCCGCCAACCAAACAGCCCGCGAACTGTTAAAACTTTCCGGAAAGTGCATTGCAGCACCCAGTGCCAACCGGTTTGGAATGTTAAGCCCAACTACGCCCGAGCACGTTCAAAAACAACTTCCTGAGCTCAAATGTATACTCAACGGAGAGCTTCCTAAAGTTGGTATCGAGTCAACAGTTATCGAACTGTGCCAGGGAGAATTTAAAATTCTGCGACCCGGTTTTATTACCGAGCAGGATTTACTGAAAGTACTTCCGCAAAGTAAAACAACGGAGGCCAATTCACCGATCAAATCGCCGGGGCTTTTAAAATCGCATTACAGTCCGCGCAAACCCATGTACCTTTTAGGCAAAGCGCCCGAATATTCGGCAGACAAAAAAACGGGTTTCCTGGCTTTTTCTGAAGTACAGGAACCGGAAAAGTACCATCTGATAGAGCGTTTATCATCAAACGGAGATTTAAGCGAGGCAGCAGCAAATTTCTTTGAAGCCTTACATCGTCTCGAAGATTCGGATGTTGATCTGATCATTGCAGAACCGGTGCCTGAAACCGGTATCGGCATTGCCATTATGGACCGCCTGAAAAAGGCTGTTTATCAATACAGCGATAAATAAGCAGGTAATATAAAGACCTTCAAGGTTATGAAAACCTTGAAGGTCTGAGTCCGTTACTGATTTTTTCAATTTTACATCAAACCACAACAAGTGGGCGCGGCATACCTGGGCAACCATTGGTGAATATCATTTCAATTTTACATCAAACCACAACTTTTCAAAAGGTTTATATTCAAAAAAAGTAGGTGAATATCATTTCAATTTTACATCAAACCACAACTGATGAGCCTGTTGAAGTTGAAAAGAAGGGGTGAATATCATTTCAATTTTACATCAAACCACAACCAGTTGT
>NZ_JBFHGM010000231.1:0-7993 GCF_041583095.1 Draconibacterium sp. | reverse complement strand
AGGGATTTTGGAATAAGCTTTTAATACCATGAGAAAAAATTTATCGCAACAAAAGTTACTGGAGATTTTAACCTCCGAAATTGAAACACTCAAACAAACCACTGAGAATATAAATGAGATTGCTCCTGAAATTGCCAGGCAATTACATGCTCTTAAAACAACAAAAGTTAAAATTGGTGTGGATACTGACAAACTGGAACAGCTTCTGGAGGATCATAAGCGAAAATTGGATAAGAGTGTTGTTATTCCGCATTGGTTTTTATGGATGATAGCGGTAATAATGATTTGGCTGATTATTCAAAATGTGGTTTATCTTTATTTGAAATAATCAACTGCAAAAAGCACTAAAAACTATTTTTACTCAGCCACCTTCAAACACACCATCTGACGTTGTCCTTTGATCAGGAGCTTTCCATCAGCCAATGCAATAGGTGCCCAGTTTTGGTTCGTACCAACAATACCTATTACCCTTTCATTTCCTGTCATACCACTTTCTGTTAAGATGGTTGCCGAAGCAAGTTGTTTGAATCCAGTTGGATCCGGTTCAATTAGATAAAGGGTTGTTTCACCATCTGTAGCCAGAAGAAGCCCATCAGCCAAAATCATACTTCCCTTGTTAAAAGCAGGATTTCTTTTGGTTTTCCACATTATCTCGCCATCGCTATTCATACAAACGAGTCCATCACGGGTTTCGTTATTTGAAAATTGTGCATAGAAATAGCCATTTACTGACAATGGTGGTTTTGTGTGTTCTCCAAATTCCGATGTTTTAAACAGTTCATTCACCTTGTATTCGGTACCACTCTTTTCAATTTGAAGCATTGCAGCACCGGCACGATACCCTCCAACGATTAATATTTTGTTTTCTCCTGCATCATAAGCACTTGAAGAAGGGATCCAACAACTCCAGTTTGAGTAAGTCCAGAGCGTATCCCCGTTTTGCGGATTAATGCCCACAACATTACTTGGCGATGAAGCACCGCCGCCAAAACCACCACTGGATGCTGTGATCATTACCACCTGGTCTTCACCATCCACTTTTGCAATAGAAGGGCTTACATATCCTAAAGTTCCCAATGAGGGAGTTTTCCAAACTACATCTCCTGTTTCTTTGTTGTAGGCAACCACTCCAACTTCGGGAGTTTGCGAAGCAACTATCAATAAATCACCATAAATTAACGGACATTGGGCAATTCCCCACATCGGGAAATGCGTGCCACCCGCCAAACCAGCAAAATGATCCTCCCCCTGTTTTGCGGGTTCACCACCAAAGTCGGTCCACACATTCTTTTTCCAAACTGGCTGTTCTGTATTTACATCGATGCAATATAATTCGCCGTTTTGCCCACAGGAATATACGTAATTACCGTCGAGGGCCGGAACACTTCTTGAACCCGGAAATTCAACCTCTCCAGGGGATTCGTAGCTAAACTTCCACAACTCTTCACCGGTTTCCAGATCGAAACATCTGAGATGATCGCCAAATTTATCTTCACGGTCGAGCAAATAGACTTTACCGTCTTTTACAACCGGTCCTCCATAACCGATGCTAACATCAGTCGTCCATAACACTTCTGGACCATTTTCAGGCCACTCACGAAGAAGATTTTTCTGAGGTGAAGTACTGTTCCCTACAGGACCGAGAAACTGTGGCCAGTCTTGGGCTTGAATACTTGTAGTTCCGGCAAGTATAAAACAAAACACTTTCAATAGGTTAATCGGATTGATTTTCATAATATTTTAAATTAAAGGATTGATTTTGGTTTAATGAATGAAGAACAGATGGTTATTCAGAACCAACACATGCAACGAAAAGTCAGCTGGTTCGGATGTTAAGGCATAATTTAGGAATCAATTAGTTGGTCGCCTGATCGTATTCCTCGTCAGTAACAGGTCTGATCCAAACTGCTCCCCCTTCATCGGAATTCAGACTAATGGCTATATGCGCGAACTCGCTGTTGGCAGCAGCTCCATGCCAATGAACAACATTTCTTGGAATTTCAACAACATCGCCTTTATTCAACAAACGTGCAGGCTGACCGAATGCCTGGTAATATCCTTTTCCTATCGTTATAAAAAGCACCTGACCTCCAGGGTGCGAGTGCCAGTTTGTCCTTGCTTTTGGTTCAAAAGTTACATTACCATATCGTACATGCAGTGTACTATCGTTAGCCCCCATCATCTGCAACCACACTGTTCCGGCAAAATTCGGACTATCAATTTTTTCTCCTTTTGGAAAAACTGATTCACTTTTAGTACTTGAATTGTTCGAATTATCCTCCACATTACATGCAGAAATCACAATTATCAAAAAGATCGAAATATACATACAGAACTGCTTCATGTCATTCATTTTAAATCGTTTATAAAACATTTTACTCATCTGGCGCTAAGAATGTCATCCAGAACCAATTGCGCATTTTTTGCTTCCTTTTTACCAACCTTTGATTTCAACACAGCAACAAACTCGTTTAACTGTTCAGGAGTGTATCCCACATTTAAGCAAATTGACAAATGACTACGCAACATTGGCTCAGCGTGCCCAATTGCACTAATAACCGAAACTGTTACCAATTCGCGTTCTGCATAAGTTAGAACATCCCGGTCGAAAATATCTGCAAACAAATGTTCTTTCAGAAATATTTCGATAACCGGAGCAAAGGCAGCATATCCGGTTTGAGGTCCGTCTAAAGACCTCCCGATGAGTGTTTCCAGATTTGCTTTTCCCCGATCATATTTGCTGCGATCATCCTTTAACCGTGAAGCTTCAGTTCCTACTTCATCATTTATTCCTTTAGCTTCCCGCTCTTCCATAACTTCCATAAAAGTTTGCAATCCACGTATACTACGTGGAAATCCGCAATACGCGTACAGATGAACCATAATCTCTTTAATCTGATTAACAGTTAGACCAGCATCCAAACCTGCATGTAGAGCAGGTTTTAATTGGTCTAATTCGCCCTGGGCTGTATGTGCAGCAATTGGAATAAGGCTTTTTTGCTTTGCTGTTAATGTCATATTCGATCCTTCTTTGGTCTGTGCAAGCACGCTTTCACAAAAACACGTTACAATTATCATTATCATTAAAATTAGTATTCCTATTTTCTTCATGTCATTAATGTTTTTTATTAAACTCAAGTTATTGTGCTTTGGTGTATTTCTGATTAAAAGTATAACTAACACCCACATTCCACAGAAAATCATAGTCTGAAGGAATGGTAGAGTCAATTGGTTGAGTAATCAATCCTGAAAGGGAAAACGGGCTATTCTTATTACGAATAAAGAATCGGGTACTAAAAAAAACTCCGTCTTCACCCATTTTTAGGAAGTAAACTTCCGACCTCACCCTTGCTACAAAACTTTTAAAAAGTGGGATATTTGAAATCGTAGGTTGGAACGAAGCCAGGTAAGTATTTTTTATAATGTATGGATCTATACCACGGGCGTAAAAAAGATACGCGCCTAAACCAATGTATTTATTTAGCTGATAACCGGGTGTTATAGCACCTGTCAAATACCGATTTGTCCGGTTAACCTCTCTATCTGATCCGTCGGCATTGTATAATGCTATTGTTTTAAAAGAAAGAGAATAATTAGCATGGTAAGTAAGTTTAAATCTTTCGCTAACAGATCCATAATATCTCCACCAAAGAACCATTGCCCAGGGCTTACCGTCTTCCAAGGAGAAACGAAATTGTGGTTCAAAGCTCAACTTTCGGCCCAGTTTCATATCAAATATAACGGCAGGTTTTCCCAAAGTCAGGTTTGGAATTGTTGAAATACCCTTATTTTGAACGGTAACCACCGACGAGAAATTGGTAGTTTTATTTTCAGTATCATTATTCTCCTGTGCAATCACTGAAGATGAAATAATAAGTACTAAAGCGATAATGAATAGTTTAAACATTCTGGATTGTTAAAATAGTACTTGCAATTTTTAACAGGAATCCTGAAAAGGTGAACCTTTTTCATCCACCCTTTCAAGATTTCGGTTGTTGTATTTTGTATATTCTGCTAAATACCCCCGCGTGTTTGAATAGCAGCCCTGTTCTCAAAAGCCTTTTCAATCACATCCAGTCTTGCCTTTCGCGGATCTGTTTTACCAACAGCTTTTCCATCGGGTTGTACATCAAGAATCATCTCTTTTTGGGTGCTGTATCCTGTCCATTCAGGAAGTCCTTCACCATTGGGATTACCAGTTTTAGCAAAGTTCACCCAGTAAGCGTTCATTATCCTGGCAACCTCTTTATCGGTTTCAGATGGCGGCGGTGGTGTTGGGCCAAAGCCTCCTGCACCAAGATTGTCGAACACATACGAAATATCGGTTCCGTGCCCGGGACCGTAGGGCATTCTGCCTGCCATAGCAGACGGCACATACGAGAAAAGGAAAACATAGGCCGGTTGACCAACTGCCACAAAAGATTTTGCGGTAAAACGTGCAGGTTCTCCCCACACCCAGTCGGTGTTAAACCGTGTTTGAACTTCAGCGAATTCTTTGGTACCATCAGGATCGAACGCTGCTTTTACTTCATCCTTCAGTTTGCCGAATGAAGAAAACAGTTCTTCTTTTGATGTGCTTGTACTTACGAACGCACCACCAATTTCTGCGCTATTATTCCCCATCATAACCGGAACCTTCGCCTGCCGGCCTGCCTTGTATGCACTCTCGGCAGTTTCGGTAACAAACTTACCATCCAGAATCGGACCGGGGTAGATACGAGGGCCACCCTGTCCATTTGTTTCCCCTCCTCCAACAATATCCACAACAGGAAGGGCACGCAACTCAGCCAGAGCGGCTGCATCTGTACCTTCAATGCCATGCATACGGGCAAAGTTTATTCCGATTGTTTCTGCTGAAACCGGGTATAGCTGATCAGCATTTTCTTTATTTATTGGCCTGCCGGTAAGAACCCCATCACGGCCTCCGCTGGAATGACCGATTGCCTTGTGGAAAAGCCCCTGTGCTGCTGGTATGGTAAGGAGTGAATGTACGGATACACCACCGGCCGAAAATCCGAAAATAGTCACATTATTTGGATCGCCCCCAAATGCGGCAATGTTATCTTTCACCCATTGTAAAGCTGCTATCTGGTCCATAAATGCATAGCTACCTTTGGCTTCTTTAGGATGCTCCTGGCTCAATGCCGGAAAAGCAAAATGTCCCAAACGGCCAAGACGATAATTCATCGAAACCAGAATTGTTCCTTTTTTGGCAAACCCATCTCCTGATGTGTTGCCGCTTCCTCCGGTAAAACCACCACCATGAATCCAAACCATACCAGGTAATTTTTCTCCTTTTTTAGCACCAGCCGGTGTCCATACATTAAGGTACAGGCAATCTTCAGATGAGCCTTCTGAAATTGTTCCCGGAGCAGCTCCCCAGCCAACTGCTGCACAAGTGGGGCCAAATTCGGTAGCATCACGAACTCCATCCCAGGATTTTACCGGCTGTGGAGGGTGCCAGCGAAACTCACCAACCGGCGGGGCGGCAAAGGGTATCCCCTTAAAACTGGTTACATCACCTTCGGTAACACCTCTTACAATTCCTGATTTGGTTTTTACCTCTGGTCCTGAAGTTTTTGCATTTATTGAAAATGCAAAAAGAATGAATATTAATCCGGATACTAATTTTTTCATTTCGGTCTATTTTTTTTGATTGTTATTGGTTATAATTATTAATGATCACCGGGTGTCATCAGCCGTGTAAAAGAGAGTGCACCTAATTTCCATGCATCATCTTGCTTAATATACACCTCTGTTACCTCGAAAGGATTAGTAACCTCGTTACCGCCCACTTCTGCCAGCAAATCAATTCTATTTAGCAGGATAGCGGTATTATCTATAATATTCACCGACACTTCATGAATGTCTGCCTTTTTATACCAGATTCCTCCACTTTTAATAATTCCGAGTTCCTGTTCAGTTCCCCAGTGTCCCCCCATATGAACGAACTCGGCTTTTTCGTGGAAGAGTTTACTTAGTTCATCGACATTTTTATCTGACATCCACTGCCATTTGTCTTTTGAAAGCTGAATGATTTCCTGTTCCATATCAGTATTTTGAGCAAATGACCACTGCACACAAAGTAGTAGCACAAATAGTCCGATTATTTTTGTTTTCATTACCATATTAATTAAATGAGTAGTAGTATTAGTTGTTTACAAATATTTCCCAAAGAACTCGTTGATCTTCGTCATAGCTTGCTCAACATACTCAGGAACGTAGTAGGTCTGAATATGTGTAGCACCCGGAATCAAAAACAATTCTTTTTCTGTTGTTCCGGTAGCTTTTTTAAATGCATCCTCGGTCATGTAATACGTATCAGCTTTGTCTCCGGCCATCAACAACAATGGCTGATTGATTAATCCCATATTGGTACTCGCATCAAAGGCCATTAGATCAATCAAACTACTCATCGTATATCTGAAAGTTGAATTAGGATGCGAGTGAGTCCTGTAATAATAGGTATATCCTTCCCTATATAAATCAGTTGTTATTGCAGCAATTTCTTCATCTGTAGGATTAGCTACACCTGCATATAATATTTTACCTCCGGCCGCTTCCTGTGCCCTGGCTTCCGATGCTTGTTTTAATCTTTCCTGTATGGTATTCACTTGTGAGTTTAAAAAACCATTACGTCTTACCACTCCGGAATTAAACATACTTAATGTAGCTACTGCTTTAAAGCGCTTGTCGGTTTGTGCCGCAGCTAAAGAATAACCACCACCACCACAAATACCTAATAATCCGAGTTTTTCTGCATCAACACCTTTATATTGTGAAATAAAATCAGCCATCCCGTGTATATCTTCAATCCGATTGGCCGGTTTATCCACATTGCGGGGTTCGCCGCCACTGGCTCCCTGGTACGAAGCATCAGCAACAATAGCAATGTAACCCGATTCAGCAAGATGCTGAGCGTACAATCCCGAAACCTGCTCTTTTACACCACCATTTGGATGAGCCACTACTACCGCAGGATAACTTTTTGATGGATCATAATTTGCAGGAGTGTATACATTAGCAGCTATTTCAATATCATTTAGTTTATAATTTACAGGATGGATATTTACCTCTCCATTTATATTTTCTGTAATGGCATCACGGTAAACCAGACCGAACGGATTTTCAATCTTATTTTGTCCTGATGCAATCATGCTTGTTGTCATTAGCATAATTGTAATAATTTGATTTCTTATTTTTCCTTTCATTGTTCTTCTTCTAAATATTATAACTCGAGTTTTCTACTTCCCATCCACTTAATAATCTCCGGGTCACGGTGGTCGAAGAAACTGCTCGATTTCATGTCCAGAGATACTATTGCCTCCAAATCATCAACATCTAATTCAAAATCAAATACATTGAAGTTCTCTACCATTCTTTCCTTTCTAACCGATTTAGGAATAGCAACAACATCTCTCTGAATAAGCCAACGAAGTACTACTTGTGCAATTGACTTGTTATATTTTTTGCCAATTCGAGCTAATAGTTCATTACTAAATAAATTATTCTTCCCTTCTGCAAAAGGTCCCCATGATTCGATCTGGACACCATTCTCTGTCATGAATTGTTGGGTCTCAATTTGTTGATTGAAAGGATGTGTTTCTACCTGATTTACCGCAGGTGTAATTTCATTGAAGGTAATAATGTCCATTAGCCGATCAGGTTGAAAATTACTTACACCAATTGCCCTCACTTTTCCATGCTTATAAAGTTCCTGCATAGCTTTCCACGAACCGTGAATATCACCGTAAGGCTGATGAATAAGATACAAATCAAGGTAATCGAGTTGTAATTTTTCTAATGATTTTTCAAAAGATATTTTTGTGTTTTCATAGCCGGTATGCTGAACCCATAACTTTGATGTAACAAATATCTCTTCTCTCGATACGCCGCTCTTTTTAATTGCATTACCTACTGCAATTTCATTCATATACGATGAAGCCGTGTCTATTAAACGGTAACCTGTTTCAATCGCATTTAACACGCTGGT
>NZ_JBFHGM010000230.1:0-8010 GCF_041583095.1 Draconibacterium sp. | reverse complement strand
GCTCCCAGGCGTTGGCAATTACCCGCACCAGTGTTAAAAGCAGGCGTTGTTCGTCCTTTTCCCAAACGTGCGGCTCCTGGAAAGCAAAACCGGCCATCCCGTTTATTTTATCCACCACTTTTATCGGAATCAGCATTACCGAACGGATACCCCGATTTTCAAAAAATTGCCTTTCGCCTGCGCTTAGCTCCGAAAGATCGGGGCTTACAATGGTTTCATTATTAAGAATCCGTGTGATGATATTTTGCATAGCCTCGGTGCGGCTACTGTCCATTTCTTCTATGCCTTCTCCTTTTTCCGAGGTCATGGAACCGATAATCTGGCCAATCTTATCGTCTTCGGTAAAACTGTACAAGCTTACTTTTCCCACATGAGTTGACCCCGTAATAGCATTCAAAACCTTATCGATCACCTGTGTGAAATCGTTGGTGGAATTCAGGTAGGTTACGATTTCGGCCATTAGCCGCTGTTGTTTAAATGCCAGCGTTAGGTGCTCCTGTTTTAAGAGCAACAATTTCTCGGCTTTTTTACGGCGCTGAACCGACCGGCTTAAAACCAGGATAATAACAAAAGCCACTACCAGCACCAAAAGCACCATTACGATAGTTGTTTTGTTGAGGGAATAAAAATTCATCGGTTTGTTGATGATCCGGGCCTCGGCAGGAAGTTTGTTTTTATCGATGTTATACTTTTTCAGCAGATTCTGATCGAACATGTAAAGCCCCTGCAAATCTTCTTTTATGGGAATTCCCGATATTTTTTCACCATGCAAAATACGTAATCCCATTAATGCCGCTTCTTTCCCGTGATCGATACCGCGGATTAGCTTTCCGCCAACGATGCCCCGGTTTAAAAAGAACTCCCAACTGGAATAAACCGGTACTTTTGCATTTTCAGCTACCAGCCTCGATTCTTCTTTGTACGATATAAATTCCTGGTTTTTATCCTTGTTGAAGGTGAGCATCAGGATCAGGTCGGGCGAATTAACACGGGCCACTTCTTCAGCCAGTTCATCAAAGCTTACATTATCGATAAAACGAAGTTTGTTTCGGTAATTTTCGGGCAACGCATCCAGCATCATCCGGTTAATTTTGGCTGTGGTGGTGTACAAATCGTTCACCACATAAATGAGCCCCGATCCGGGATGCAGTTTCTCCATGATATCGATGGTTGCCTTAAAATCGGGGCGTTCGGTTATCCCGGTAATCATTCCATCGTTGATAACGCGCTCATCGATTTGCTGGTTAATTCCACAAAAAACAACGGGAATATTCTTGTAAATTTCCTCGCGGTTATCGAGCAAAAATTTCAACGCATCGTCGTCGACCGTTATAATCAGATCAAATTGATTTTGTTGCAGACGTTCGCGGTAAAATCGTTCAATCCGAGAAAAATAAAGCGAATCGGTGTATCTTTTTGTATCGAGGTATTCATAAAAAAGTTCGACTTCTTCATCGTGTGCCGACATAATTTCCTGAATTCCGCGCGACACATTATCCGACCAATCCAGCCCCTGGTGATACGAATGCAGCACCAAAATTTTATGCGACGGCTGTTCGTAAGCAAATACCGATACCGTAAAAATGAAAAATAGGGGAAGCAGTAAACAACCGAAGAACATCTTCTTTATTTGTGATTTTTTCATAAGCCTATTCCTGTCCCTAATTTTGTTTTAAGATAAACAATTAAATATAAGTTTTTCTTTCAATCATAATGAAATAAATCAGAAGGAGTTGGAGATGCCAACTATGCTCCATAACGAAAACAGGGGAAACTACAAGTAGTCTCCCCTCCCTCCTCAACTCAATACCTCTGCTGGAATTCTAGAATGAATATTTCACATGTAATTGCAAGCGGGTGTTTCCCACTTTCTCCACATCCGTTACATTCAAACCGGAATCGGCTGTGCCGTATCCTGCATAAGTTTGGTTTAATTCCAACATCACTTTAATTACCTGGTTTCCCATTATTACTCTTGGCGATATTCGCGCAACATAATCAATGTTAGTGCCCCGGGCATAAACCTCTCCGCCATTGGCAATTGGGTCGCTGCTACCCAAATTGTTAGCCATACCGGCGAAAAGGCCAAAATTCACCTTCGTAAAGCGCGTCATTACTTCTGTCCACCACGAAAAAGTATTCACCGGTGTATATTTAAAACTGTTTGTTTCTGTATTGATTTCGCTAACCCCATAACCTCCAAGCATGGTTAGATCGGTACCGTTTTGTGCATAAATACCCTGAAGTTTAAAAGTCATCGATTTGCTTTTTAGAACGGTATATGCAATAGCATGATAGGTTCTGAGTGATTCATCCACATAATTGCCGTCGCTGTTTACAAAGCGCGGAACAAGGCTTTTGGTTCCGGCTACTAAACCAATCAGGCTTTTGCCCGGTGCACCGTATTCCAGGTGCACATCAAATTCAGGAATCGACGACTGGCGAATATAAACAGAGCTGAGTCCTTGCGGCCCGAGCGATTTGTAATCCAGCTGCGATAAAGCGGTTAATGATCCAACAAATTTGTCAGAAAACTTGCGCGTCACTCTGATTTGCGGATTTCGTGCCAGCGTTGAAATTGGCGCCGCCGCTCCCCACGACGAAACCTCGGGGTAGCACGACAAAACAAACATCGGGTTCCAGTATTGGCCAATCATAATGCTTGTTTTGTCATAGTCGAGTTTGGCCATGGCGTGACGCAAACGTACCGTACCGATTTTATCGTTTGCATTTCCAACAAAATCGAATTCAATAAGACTGCTTAAATCTCCGCCCCACAATTTGGAGCCTGAAGATTTTGCTCGCAGACGGCTGTGCAAAGCAAAAAAGTTAAAGTTGCCTTTTGCGTTAATATCAACTCCATTATCATCGTAAACAATAGGCGCTGGATATAGAACCACATCGCCGTCGCGGGCCGAAACTACCTGCCGGCTGTCGAAAACCGCCTCGGTAGATACAAATCCGCCTACTTCCACTTTTATCTTGTCCTGTGCATTCACCAAAGATGTTAACGACAGCAGTAAAATCATCACTGCTGTTGCCATTTCAGTTTTGGTTTTCTCTTTAGCAACAGTTTTGGTTTCCTTTTTAACCGATTCTTTTTTGGGTGCCGGTTCGGTAACCTGATCGACCAGATACACTATTGATTTGTGGGAAATTCCACTGTTTTTCGACAAACCGATCTCACATGTTCTTGAAGTGGAATACCCCTGTTTTACGTCATCAGGCAGCTGAATCTTTAAATTACGAAGGCCATGTTCGTTTAGTTCGGGATACGAAAAACCCCTGTCGCCTGCAAAACCACAACAGTTGGTTTCGGGCTGAACTACTTTTTCAGCACATAACTTCGCCAGATCGACCAAACGGGCGTCCATTCCCATTTTTTTCATACTGCAAACCGCAAATACCGAAACGGGCTCAGCCACCGGAGTAAAACTTAATTCATCTTTTAAATATTCCCAAATAAACTCTACCGGTTCGTATAATTTTAAGCGGTCTTTCATATTTTCTTTCATGGTAAACAGGCATGGGCTCATATCGCATAAAACCGGATATTTGCCGTATTGGCTGGCACTTTTCAACGCTTCTTCCAGTTCATTCGATTTTCTCAAGCCCTGCTCCTTAAATCCTTTGCTGGAATAGGACATTCCGCAACAAAGACTATTCAACTTCTCGGGATAGATAATTTCGTATCCGGCCTTTTTTATCAGGCGTTCCATAACAGCAGTCAGCTGTTCTTCTCCTTTTTGATCTTTTGATTTTCCCATCGACCGGTTGATACACGACGGGAAGTAAACCACCTTTTTAGGATTTGCCGAATCGACCTTACCGGGCACTATTTTTTTCGCACCCGATGGCATGTATTCGTTCCAAAGCGGCACTTTTTTGCCCGAAAGTTTATGAATACCGTTTGAGGCAGCGTTCATAAAAACGGTTCCCAGCACCGAATGTGCAAGATTTACAACCGACAGTGAACCACGCATAACTTTGGTGGTTAAGGCCATATGATCGGCCAGCCAGTCGGCCACTTTGTTTTGCTTTGGTGTATGTTTTTGATAACGAATTTCCTTGATCAGTTTTCCGGTATCGATTTTCACAGGGCAACTTAAGGCACAAAGCCCATCGGTAGCACAGGTTTCGTTTCCCGAATAATTGTACGAATTTTCGAGGGCCGCCAATTCATGAACTTTCTCGCCGCTTACCCGCAAACGTGAAATCTCGCGGTAAACCGCCACACGCTGGCGTGGCGACAAAGTTAGTTCGTTGGCCACACACGAGGGTTCGCAAAAACCACACTCAACACATTTGTCCACCTTTTCTGATGCAGCCGGAAGCGGTTTCAGATTTTTCAGATGCGATTGCGCATCATCGTTCAGGATAACTCCCGGATTCAGCAAATAATGAGGATCAAAAATCTGCTTGATCTTTTTCATCAAATCATAGGCTTCTTTTCCCCATTCGTGCTCAACATAAGGGGCCATGTTCCTGCCCGTTCCGTGTTCCGCCTTTAAAGCGCCGTCGTATTTATCAACTACCAGTTTCACCAGGTCGTCCATAAAATTCTGGTAGCGGGTTACTTCTTCTTCGCTGGCAAAATCCTGCGTAAACACAAAGTGCAGGTTTCCTTCCAGCGCATGACCAAAAATCACTGCTTCGTCATAACCGTATGTCACAAAAAGAGCCTGCAAATCGAGCGTAGCCTGCGCCAGTTTTGGCACCGGAAAAGTCACGTCTTCGATAATTACGGTTGTGCCGGTTTCTCGCATGGCACCCACCGATGGGAATAAACCTTTTCTGATCTTCCACAAAGCCATAAATTCAGACGGCACATCGGTAAATGATACCGGAATTTCGGCAGGAATATCGCTTATCGTTTCTATAATTTCATCGATCTGTTCAGCCAGAACTGTTGGCTCTGATGCCCGGGTTTCCACCAGAATGGCACTGGCTCCTTCCGACAAATCTTTCAGGTAAGCCGGCACTCCGTCCTGATCTTCAACCGAACGAAGACCTGCCCGGTCGATCAATTCGACCGCAGCCACCGGGGCACTTTTTAACAACGAAACCGCGTTACATGCTTTTTCAATATCCGGGAAAACCATCAGTGAACTGGCTTTGAATTTATGTTCGATTACCGTTTTGTAGGTGATCTCGGCAATAAAACCCAAAGTTCCTTCCGAGCCGATCATAATGTGTTCTATCACATCAAAGGGATCGGTAAAATCGACCAGCGCATTCAGACTGTAACCCGTTGTATTTTTCATTTTGAACTTGTCGCGGATACGCTGCGCCAAAGGCTCGTTGGCATTTACCGATTCCACCAGCTCGGTGAGGTTAGCCAATAGTCCTGCATGCGTTTCCCTGAAAGCTTCTTTACTTTTTTCATCACCGGTGTCGAGCAAAGTTCCATCGTGGAAAACAATTTTCATGCTTTCAACCGTTTTGTAAGAGTTCTCGGATGTACCGCAACACATTCCGCTGGCGTTGTTGGCAGCAATTCCGCCAATCTGAGCCGCATTTATCGACGCCGGATCAGGACCTATTTTACGTCCGTATTTCGCTAAAATAGCATTGGCACGTGCTCCGATAATTCCGGGTTGCAAACGAATACTCAGGCCGTTCGCCAGTACTTCGTGCTTTTGCCAGTGAGCGCCGGCAATCACCAGTATCGAATCGGTGATGGCCTGACCTGAAAGACTTGTTCCGCCCGCACGGAAAGTAACCGGTAGTTTTCGTTTTTGGGCTTCCTTTAATATCGTTGACACTTCGTTTTCGTCCCTGGCCTTGATTACCAGCTTTGGAATCAGGCGATAAAAACTCGCATCGGTTCCCAATGCCAGTGTGTGCATCGGATCGTGAAACATTCGGTTCTCATCGATCACCGACAATAACGAATCGTAGAGTAATTTATATTCTCCGCTAAGCATAATTTCTTTGTTTAAATTTTAAAGTGGTAATGGATTTAGCCCCATAAACAGAACGGATCCGAGAATCAGCAGAATGATCAGATAATAGGCAAACGAGGGCACCGAATTGGTGCGAATAATCCTTCCTTCCGACCCGATGCAACCAACAGTAGCCGACACGGCCACCACGTTGTTCACACAAATCATATTTCCAACACCTGCGCCAATTCCCTGCATAGCCAGAATCAGAATTTGCGGTATGCCCAGCAAGGTTGCTGTTTCGAACTGGAACGAAGCAAACAGGATATTTGAAACCGTTGCAGAACCCGACATAAAAGCACCCAAAATGGCTATAAGCGGTGCAAAAACCGGGTAAGCGTGTCCCGAGATAGATGCAGTTGTACGCGCCATTTCAGTAAGCATACTCTCCAAGCCTGCCCCGTTTGTTCCCGAGTTTAGCATGATCTGCACCAAAGCAACCCCGCTGAATAAAGCTATTGCAGCTCCTTTTATTTGATTGAAAGTCATTTTCCAGGCTGCCTTTACCTCTTTCATCTTCATTTTATGAAAAACGTGGGTGAACAACGCTACCACAATAAAGGGCAGCGTGCCCGGTAAGTAGGCCCATTTTAAGGCATAATCAAGTTTATCTATTCCGAATAAATTATTGATTTGTATGGTTTGTGCTGCCAAAATTCCTTTTAATCCAAATTGCGGAATACGTGTCACAACCAGGATGACCGCGATGAGCAAATAAGGTGACCATGCACGAAGCAGTGACATTTTTGCTTCGCCAACAGTTCCGGTGTCGGTATTCGAAAACCAGCTTTTTGCCCACTTCGATTCGTGCGGAAAGTCCCAAGTTTTTTTAGGAACAAAAAAACCTTTTTTAGCTGCCACAATTATAATTCCCAAACCAATAAACGATCCCACCAAACTGGGTAGTTCGGGACCGAACACCACAGCGATTAGTGCGTAAGGAACCATAAATGCCAGGCCGGCAAATAAGGCAAAAGGTGCAGCCTGCAAAGCAGGTTTAATCGATTTCTCCTTACCAAAAATCCGGGTCATAATCATTAAACCCAGCAAAGGAAGCAGCGTACCAGCCACCACATTGGGCAATGCCACCCATTTGGTCAGCATCATTTGAAACACCGTCGGATCGGCTCCAACCTGTTGCAAATTGGTTTCGAGCGTGCTCATTGCGCCAAAAATGGGCGTTCCAACTGCGCCAAACGGAACAGGGACACTGTTAAATATCAGCGCCACGATTGCCGCAGCCAGCGGAGGGAAACCCAGTCCGACCAGCAGTGGCCCTGCCAAAGCCGCAGGAGTACCGAAACCGGCAGCGCCCTCGATAAATGCACCGAACATATAACCGATGATGATCGCCTGAATCCGGCGATCGCGGGTGATTCCCTGAAACCCGTTGTTAATGGATGCCATGGCACCCGATATTTTTAATGTATTCAGAATCAGAATGGCTCCGAATATGATGATCAGAATGTCCATTGCTTTTAAGACACCGAAAAAAGAATATGCGGTAACACTCAGAATATCGATCTTCCAATAGACCAATGCTATTAAAACAGCCAGGCCCCAGGATAACGGAAGCGCCTTTTTTGCTCCCCAGTTAAATCCCGCCATCAATACGATTGTTACTACAATTGGTAAAAAAGCCAATAACGCGTTCATAAGTTTTAGATTTAAATTAAACATCAAAGCCATCTTGGTTTGCGATGACGTGACCCTAAGCCAATTGGAATGCCAAAAAATCGAAAAGCTGATTTCTTACCGAAAAAGAAAACTCTTAACAACTGATTTTCTGATTATTACGGTTTGTATTTTTGATTTTGGGGGAGAATTGCCTACTGAATAAAAACGGGCCATTTGGAACATGCGGGCCATTTGGAACGCGATAATCGGGCGAATGTGCCATTTGGAACGGGGTGGAATTTTAAAAATAGGGACTCTTTTAATGTACATTTAGAACACAAAGGGTACCTTTTAAAAAAAACAAACTTGAAAATTCAGAAAGGAAATTGAAATAAAGTACAATTATAAGTGCCTCGTTTTATACCAAACAAAAAGCGCTTAAATCAAT
>NZ_JBFHGM010000229.1:0-8014 GCF_041583095.1 Draconibacterium sp. | reverse complement strand
TTGCGTAATGCACAGTCGGCCGAAAAGCAGGCTTTTGATGCCGAAAACAAAGATGTGCTGGATATGCTGCCAGAAATCGACGAATTGATACGTGATATTTACGATGAGGTAGAATTTTACTACCGCAAAGAAACACCCCCCAACCGCCGAAAACTAGCACGCGAGTGGGGTGTGAGCTATGTATCGAGGCCGGGCGAAGAACCCGAGGATGAGGTGGTGGAAGAGTGATTCCGCCGCTATACCACTAAAACGAAAGGCTGTTCCGGAGGGCAGTCTTTTGTTTTTTGGTCCCCATGCCTATCGGTAACATATCGTTGCCCTTACGAACAACGCTTTACTGTTGCGGACCGATGGCCCTGTTTTGTCACAGGGGCAAAGCCCCGGCACTTAATAGCATCATCCGTAAGGGTTATGATTCAAATTTTCACAGGAATAGAATGTAAAATATTCAATATTCAATCAGAAATTTCAAATGAAAAGAATTGTTGTAATACCGATTTAACAACAAAATGTCGCATACTTTCACTTCGTTCAGTCTCCTCCTTTGTTGTATTATCGGCATTAACCATTGTAAACTTTCTTTTTGCCATGCGGCAAAATAAAGTACAATTGGTATAAATTCAATATTGTAAATTCAATATTGATCATTTAATTCATGTGTCCATTTTCTTTCCCCCCTGGCGAAGAGCCTGTCCCGATCGAAACATAGGGACATCTCCTTTTAAAAAAGTGAGGACGCGGCTGCTTGTCCCCCTTGGCGAAGGGGGAACAAAAGGGGGATTGTTTTTGCATAATGAATCCTCCGACTCCTGTGGAGCCACCTCCTTTAAAAAAGGAGGACGAGCAACAAGAGGCAGGGCACCTACAAATCCTCCGGTTTTTTTGGGCTTGCTTTTTTTACATAGGAATTTTTCATTAAAACGGTTGAAATTGAGTCCGAATGTAGGATTTGCAAAATAAATTGGATTGTAAGTTATGTTGGTAGTACATCCCTCCGCTCGCGCCAATTTCCAATCGGAGTGCAATTAGTAAGCAGCAAATCAAACTTCATAAACAAAAAAGCCGGTAAAACCGGCTTTCGTAATATCATCTTGTTGCAAGTATTAGCAATCTGATCCTTTTCCTTCAGCTTGTTCTTTAAACCAGCTAAGCGGGTGCGAAGTTGGGCGCTCGATCGGCATACCGTAAATACGGTCGTTTATCAACGATGCCAGTACTCCCAATGCACGCGATACTCCAAACATTACGGTGTAGAAGGTGTATTCCTTAATTCCGTAGTGATACAGCAACGAACCACTGTAAGCATCAACGTTTGGCCATGGGTTTTTAATTTTTCCAACCGAACCCAGAATTGGAGGAACAACGCGGTACAACTGGTTGGCCAGGTTCACCATTTTGTCGTCTTTAATGTACTTGTTGGCAAATTCCTGTTGTGCGGTAAAACGTGGGTCGGTTTTACGCAATACAGCGTGTCCGTATCCCGGAATTACGCGGCCGCTTTCCAGTGTATGTTTACAGTATTCAGCCACCTGCTCGTCGGTAGGTGTATCGGTATCCAGTTCTTCAATCATTTCGAAAATCCAGAAAATAACATCCTGGTTTGCCAGTCCGTGCAATGGTCCGGCCAAACCGGTCATTGCTGCAGCATAGCAGTAGTACGGATTACTTAGTGCAGTACCTACCAGGTGTGCGGTGTGTGCCGATACGTTTCCACCTTCGTGGTCGGCGTGAATGATCATGTACAAACGGAACAAACGACGAACTTCTTCCGAGTCGTGCCCCATCATGTGCGCCAGGTTACCTGCCCAGTCTAAACGTGGATTTGGTTCAATGTGGTCGCTGTTAAAGAACTGGCGACGGTAGATATAAGCTGCAATACGCGGTAAACGTGCAATCAGGTTCATTACGTCTTCGTAAGTGGCATCCCAGAAATATTTTTTGTTTACACCGGCACGGTATGCTTTCTGGAAAGACGACTCGGTTGCCATTGAAAGGATCGCAGCGCTGAACTGTGTCATTGGTTTCGATGTTTTTGGCATCGCATCAATTACGTCGAAAGTATGCTGTGGTACGTGTGCACGTGTTGCCAGGTCTCTCGACAGGTTCAGTGCATCTTCCTGCGACGGGATCTCGCCGATAAGCATCAGGTAAAGCAGTCCTTCAGGGATTGGCTCGCCATCGGGATTTATTTTTGGCAGTTTCTCGCGCAATTCAGGAATTGAATAACCTTTAAAACGGATTCCCTCTTCGGGATCGAGTTTTGAAGTGTCGGTAACCAGCAAAGGGATACCTTTCATTCCGGTTAATACTTGCCCGAGGGTTACTTGTCCGAGTACCACATCGGCATGTTCACTTTTGAGTCTTTGGAACTCCTTAGCGCACTTATTCGCTTTCTGGTAAAATCTGTACTTAATGTATTCCATCTGTTATTGGTATTGATTTATTTAATTAATGCATATTTCGGATTATGGCATCGGCAAATTCAGAAGTCGACAGCAGTGTAGCTCCTTCCATTTGCGCATGCAGATCGCTGGTTACTTTACGTTTTGCAAATACGTGTTCCATTGCATCGTAAACGTGCTCAGCTGCCAGATTCCATCCCATATATTCCAACATCATAACCGCCGACAGGATCAGTGATCCCGGGTTGGCTTTACCGGTTCCGGCAATATTTGGCGCTGTTCCGTGGGTAGCCTCAAAAATGGCATAACCACTTTGGTAGTTGATATTTGCTCCCGGCGAAATGCCGATTCCACCTACCATTGCTGCCAGCTGATCCGACACGTAATCGCCGTTCAGGTTCATGGTAGCAATTACCGAGTGATCCCATGGGTGCAACAACGACTCCTGCAAAAAGGCATCGGTAATACAATCTTTTACGATCACTTTTCCGGCTTTTCGGGCTTCGTCGAGTGCTTTTTTTGCATCCAGTTCGCCTTTGTCCTTTTTCAGGGTTTCATATTGTCGCCAGGTAAAAGTCTGTTCGGCAAATTCCGTTTCTGCCAGGTCGTAACTCCAGTTTTTAAAGGCCCCCTCGGTAAATTTCATAATGTTTCCTTTATGAACGATGGTAACCGATGGCAACTGGCGATTGATGGCGTACTCGATAGCGGCTTTTGTTAAGCGTTCCGATCCGTCTTTTGAAATGGGTTTTACACCAAACGACGACGACTCGGGAAAACGAATCTTATCGACACCCATTTCGTTAATCAGAAAATCGCGAAACTTCTTCGTCTCTTCTTCGCCCATCATGTATTCGATACCGGCATAAATGTCTTCGGTGTTTTCGCGGAAAATGTGCATGTCCACCATCGACGGGTAACGAATAGGCGAGGGCACACCTTTAAACCATCGCACCGGGCGTACACAAACGTACAAATCGAGCGTTTGGCGCAAGGCCACGTTCAACGAACGTATTCCGCCACCAACGGGTGTTTGCAGCGGGCCTTTAATACCGATAAGGTATTCCTTAAAAGCTTCGATGGTTTCGTCGGGCAGGTAACTTCCGGTTTCGTGGTAGGCTTTTTCGCCGGCCAGCACTTCTTTCCATGTAATCTTTTTGGTGTCGCCGTAGGCTTTAGCCACAGCAGCGTCGATTACACGTTGCGAAGGCAGGCTGATATCCTTTCCGATTCCGTCGCCCTCAATAAAAGGAATGATCGGATAATCCGGCACTACCAACTTCCCGTTAATTATTTTGGTTTTTTCTGTCATATCACTAATATTTCTCGCAGAGTAATTTTTTTTTGTTTCACGCAGATTACGCGGATTTTCACAGATTTATAAGTTGTTAGCAACTCGTTGTATTGAGTTTGAAATGTTTTCGGTGTTGAAATTTACCAATATGCCTAATCTTTTGTTAGCCAACTTGAGGTATGAATTTGTCTGTTTAAAATACAGTTTCTTCATGGTTTCAACCGATTTAACTTCAATTATTACTTTGTTTTCAACTAATATATCAATACGATATCCTTTTTCAAGTTTGTTCCCTTTATAGTTTATCGGGAGATCAACCTGCGTATTTACATCGTAACCCATTTCACGCAGTTCGTAAGCTAAAGCAGACTCATAAACCGATTCCAAAAGCCCCGGTCCAAGCGCATTATAAACCTCAAAAATTGCTCCTCTGATGTCATAAGATATTTGATTTTCACTAATCTCCATTCCTATATTTTCCAGGTTCCGAAATATTTTCGGTTTTTATCTGCGTAAATCAGCGCAATCTGCGTGAACTATTCTAATTCAACTTTGCCTGTAAATTTTCGTCCAGCGCTTCCAAAAACTGCTCAGTAGTTAAATAATGCACTTCCTGAAGTTCTTTACCGTGAATGATCATGGCCAGGTCTTTGGTCATTTTGCCCGATTCTACGGTTTTAATACAAACTTGTTCCAGCGCATGCGCAAAATCAATTAGTTCCTGGTTTTCGTCCAGTTTTCCACGGAAAGCCAAACCTCGTGTCCATGCAAAAATTGATGCAATCGGATTCGTTGATGTTGGTTTTCCTTGCTGGTGCTGACGGAAGTGGCGTGTTACCGTTCCGTGAGCGGCTTCGGCTTCCATGGTTTTCCCGTCGGGAGTAACCAGTGTTGATGTCATTAATCCCAGCGAACCAAAACCTTGTGCTACGGTATCGCTTTGTACATCGCCATCGTAGTTTTTACAAGCCCAAACAAATCCGCCTTCCCACTTCAGGGCTGCGGCTACCATATCGTCGATCAAACGGTGTTCGTACCAAATTCCTTTGGCTTCGAATTTTTCGCGGTAATCGTTTTCGTAAACCATCTGGAAAAGGTCTTTAAATCGACCATCATAGGCTTTTAAGATAGTATTTTTTGTTGACATATACAGCGGCCAACCTTTGTCTAGCGCTTGATTCATACATGAATGGGCAAACCCGATAATCGATTCATCGGTGTTGTACATGGCCATGGCCAGTCCGTTTCCTTCGAAATCGAAAACCTCGTGCGAAATAGGTTCGCTGCCGTCTTCAGGTGTAAAAGTGATGGTTAACTTACCTTTTCCTTTGGTAAGGAAATCGGTAGCACGGTACTGATCCCCAAAAGCGTGACGACCGATGCAAATTGGCATTTTCCAACCCGGTACCAAACGCGGAATGTTCGAAATCATGATTGGCTCGCGGAAAACCGTTCCGCCCAAAATGTTACGGATAGTGCCGTTTGGCGACTTCCACATTTTTTTCAGGCCGAATTCTTCCACACGAACTTCATCGGGAGTGATGGTGGCACATTTTACACCAACACCATATTTCTGTATGGCATGGGCTGCGTCTATTGTAATTTGGTCGTCGGTGGCATCGCGGCTTTCCATTCCCAAATCGTAATATTTCAAATCAATATCAAGATAGGGAAGAATGAGTTTTTGTTTGATGAAATCCCAAATTACCCGGGTCATTTCATCACCGTCGAGCTCGACAACCGGATTTTGTACTTTGATTTTTTGCATGGTCCTAATTAATTAATTTACTGGTTATAATTATTTTATGTATCGTTATTTGATGCTCTCAGTATGCGGCGAATAGTTGGCCTAACTCTTTGTTTTACTGTACCGGATTCGCCTTTGTTTATGTTTTGTAATCAGCCCCCGGGCTGAAGCCCGGGGTTAATCATATTTTATACTCAATTGTGATGATCATTGAAATAGGAAAATTCAAGGCGTGAACTAATTTGAATACCGGAGCTTACTTTCGTAAGTGAGGATTTCAAATTTGTGAAACAACGCCGAAGTTTTCATTTCAATGCTTATCACGCATTTTGTTGTTTGATAAGATTCAATGCTGATCCGGCTTTAAACCATTCAATCTGTTGCGCATTGTAAGTGTGGTTCAGTTTAATGGCATCTTTTGAACCATCAGCGTGAACGAGCTCAACAGTAAGTGCTTTGTCCGGTGCAAAATCTACCAGGTCAACAAAGTTGAATACATCGTCTTCCTGTACCAGGTCGTAATCGTTTTCGTTCGCGAAGGTCAATCCTAACATTCCCTGTTTTTTCAGGTTGGTTTCGTGGATACGTGCAAACGATTTAACGATAACGGCTTTTACACCCAAATGACGAGGTTCCATGGCAGCATGCTCGCGCGACGATCCTTCACCGTAGTTATGATCGCCAACCACAACCGTTGGAATTCCTTCGGCTTTGTACTGGCGCTGAACGGTAGGAACTGCATCGTATTCGCCGGTAAGCTGATTTTTCACTTTGTTGGTTTCGCCATTAAACGCGTTAACTGCACCAATCAGCATGTTATTCGATATATTGTCAAGGTGACCACGGAAACGTAACCACGGTCCGGCCATTGAAATGTGGTCGGTGGTACATTTTCCTTCGGCTTTAATCAGCAGTTTGGCACCGGTGATATTCTGTCCGTCCCATTTTTCGAAAGGAGATAAAAGCTGCAAACGATTAGAGTCGTCAGCCACATTTATCACAACGTTTGAACCGTCTGCTGCCGGAGCCTGGAATCCCGGATCTTTAACATCAAAACCTTTGCCCGGAAGTTCTTCGCCTGTTGGCAGGTCGAGTTTTACTTGTTCGCCGTTTTTGTTGGTCAGGGTATCGGTAGCCGGATTAAAATCCAAACGACCGGCAATGGCCAGCGCTGTTACCAGTTCGGGCGATGTTACAAATGCGTGGGTATTCGGGTTGCCGTCGGCACGTTTCGAGAAGTTACGGTTGAACGAGTGCACAATCGTGTTCTTTTCTCCCTTTTCCGCTCCGGGGCGCGCCCACTGTCCGATACATGGTCCGCAGGCATTGGCAAATACTTTTCCGCCAATTTTCTCGAAAGTATCGATAAATCCATCGCGTTCGATGGTGTAACGCACCTGCTCCGATCCTGGCGTAATGGTGAATTCTGCCTGGGTAACCAAACCTTTTTCTTCGGCTTGTTTGGCAATCGACGCAGCACGCGAAATATCTTCGTATGATGAGTTGGTACAGCTACCGATCAATCCTACAGAAACTTCCATTGGCCAACCGTTGGCTTCGGCTTCGGCTTTCATTTTCGAAATAGGAGTGGCACGGTCAGGGGTAAATGGCCCGTTTACGTGTGGCTCCAGTTCCGAAAGGTTGATCTCAATTATCTCGTCGTAATACTTTTCTGGATTTGCATATACTTCGGCATCGGCATCAAGGTGTTCTTTAACCCCGTTGGCCAGTTCGGCTACTTCTGCACGACCTGTAGCGCGTAAATAACGCTCCATACTTTGGTCGTAAGCAAAAATACTTGTGGTAGCACCCACTTCGGCACCCATGTTACAAATGGTTCCTTTACCGGTTGCTGAAAGCGATTTTGCACCTTCGCCAAAATATTCGATAATGGCTCCGGTTCCACCTTTAACGGTAAGAATTCCGGCCACTTTAAGAATAACATCTTTTGGAGCCGCCCAGCCACTCAATTTCCCGGTGAGTTTTACACCGATCATTTTTGGCATTTTCAACTCCCAGGCCATTCCTGCCATTACATCAACAGCGTCGGCACCACCAACTCCAATGGCAACCATTCCGAGTCCACCCGCGTTAACGGTGTGCGAGTCAGTTCCGATCATCATTCCGCCCGGGAATGCATAGTTTTCCAAAACCACCTGGTGAATAATCCCTGCTCCCGGTTTCCAGAAACCTATTCCGTATTTATTGGAAACAGACTCCAGGAAATCAAAAACTTCCTTGTTAGCGGTTTTTGAAACGGAGAGGTCGGTTTTTCCTTCTACCTGCGCCTGAATTAAGTGGTCGCAATGCACGGTTGACGGAACTGCGGTACGTTTTTTTCCTGAGTTAATAAATTGAAGCAATGCCATCTGCGCAGTAGCGTCCTGCATGGCTACACGGTCGGGAGCAAAATCAACATAATCTGCTCCACGTTTAAAGGCAGCTAATTCCTGCGCTGCAAACAGGTGAGAATAAAGAATTTTTTCTGCGTACGTCATTGGCTTATTCAGAATGCCTTTGGCTTGTTTCACCTTCTCGGGGAGTTCTGAATACACTTTTTTTACTAGGTCT
>NZ_JBFHGM010000228.1:0-8088 GCF_041583095.1 Draconibacterium sp. | reverse complement strand
GCTTTGAAAAACCTGGCAACGATTCCTGCTTTAGGCTTTTTGGGTTTGGGTGCTTTTAACGAAACACAAAAATATGGTGTAGATACGCTTTCGGGGGCCACAATAAAAGTAGGAGGTGCCGATATAAAAGAACTGAAGGGAGAACTTCCGAAAGGAAAGATCGGGCCGCACGAAATCAGTCGTTTGGTAGCCGGTGGAAACCTGATTGGCGGTTGGGCGCACTCGCGCGATCTGCATTATGTGCCGTCGCTTTTCAGAGCTTATAACACTGAAAAGAAGATTTTTGAAACGCTGATGTTGGCTGAGGAAGCCGGAATTAATACCATCAATATTGGTTTTCCGACAAATGCCACCATGCAGAAATATAAGAAGCTAACCGGAAGTAAAATTAAAGTGATTACGCAGGTGCACCCCGATGCTGATAACAACGACTACGTGGTGAATATCAATAAAGCCATCGATTTTGGTGTGGATATTATTCAGATTCAGGGGAACTGGTGCGACTGGCTGGTGCGCGACAACAAGCTGGATAAAATCGATCTGATGCTAAATCATATCCGCGAGCAGGGTTACACGGCCGGGCTGGCTTCGCATACGGTTGATTCGCTGATTGCCTGTGAGGAGCAGGGGATTATTCCGGATTATTACATGAAAACTATGCATCACGATAATTACTGGTCGGCACACCCGCGCGAGAACCGTGTGCCCTTTGAGGTGGATGGTAAAAAATATGCCGATCACAACCGTTTTCACGATAACCTGTTTTGTTTGTTTCCCGAAAAAACGGTGGAATTTGTGAACCGCGCCACAGTTCCGGTAATGGGTTTTAAAGTGCTGGCTGCCGGCGCCATTCAGCCCGAAGATGGTTTTAACTGGGCCTTTAAAAATGGTGCCGATTTTATATGTGTGGGTATGTTCGATTTTCAGGTGGTGAACGACGTAAATATCACCATCGATACGCTGAATAATTTGCAGGGACGTACGCGGAAATGGTATGGCTAACGACCTGTCAACTAAATAAAAAGAGTGATTGAATTCAATTTTCAATCACTCTTTTAGTTTCTCGGTCACATTTATTCTTAATTTCTAAATCCACTTTGTGGAACTTTGTTAAAACGCCTGTTCATTTTGTGTTCACCATCAATGTATATTTCCATTACATAACGTCCTTCCTCCAAATGGCGCAAATCCAGACCCGTTTGAGTGTCTTTAATGTTGGTGTACTCGTGTGTCTCTATGTACTCGCCATCTTTTGTAATGCGTGCTTTTAATGTTGATGGTTTGTTGGTGGTGGTATAAATTGTAGCATAATCTTTTACCATGCGCGGGTAAATATTTACCGACAGGTGCGCAATGGTGGTGTCCACTTTAAAATCGTCGTCGGTTCTGAAAGCAAAAAACTGTCCGTTTCCACAATCGCTCTCAAATAAATGAATGAGGTTTCCTTCGGTATCTTTTAAACGTAAACGCCCGTAACCTGCATCGGCCAGAAACCAAAACTCAAGCCCTTCGCCCGCCGTATCTACCAAATTCAGGAAGTATGAGCCTTCTTCCAGCTCGAGAGTGTCGATGTAAGTTGTGGCCGAATCGAGCATTTCGGGTGTTTTGGAATAAACAGTGTCGTAGTTGCTACTTACAATTTGCACCCAGTTGTCCTCGGGTTTGTTGTTGGTCATAAATTCCACCACAAATTTCGATGGAATTGTTGGAATACTTTCAAATTCCGCATTCATATTATTGTCGCCATCCCATTCATCTTCTTTGCCATTGGGCTCTTCCAAAATCACCGAAAAGGTATTTAATCCATCCTTCATATCAATTTCTCCCGGAAGCGAAATAATAGCAGCTTCATAAAAACCAAGGTTTCCTTTCCATTGGTAGGTTTTCTCTTCAAACCCATTGGTTGAATAAATGATCTTCAGCTTTTTTAGATCTCGGCTACCAAGGTTTCGGATTTTGATGAGCGGACTGAAACCGCGAGGATTAAAACGGTTGTAATTGTCTTTCAGGTTTGGTGCAATAATTTCTTCAATGGCCACATCGTTTTCGTTATTCGGTGCAGCATATTGGAACAAATACGATGTGATCTGTTCATGCGGCTGATCTTTATTGTTGGCAGTAAATGGTTCCATGTCGAGGTCGAGTTTGTGGCTCCCTTTTTTCATCGGAATATCAACCACATCAGGTACCTGTAAATCACCGGGGCACCAGTAAGCGCGGTCGAAAATCCAGGTTCCGCCCTGCGGATACAGCGGGTTATTGCCGCAGTCTTTCCACATATCGCGGTGATCAACAACTTCACCGTCGAACAATAACTCGCGCCAGCGACTACAAAATTCGCTACAACCGCTGGGTTCATCCATTCCGTGCCCGGTATGCTGAATACGAAAACGGGCAAAATCAGCATTTTCTGCGGTAGTAACCGTTTTGGGCGAAAGCTGCTCTTCGATGGGATCATCTGGGTCGCCATACCGAAAATTGCCATCCCACATCTTTTCAACAGAAATAAAATCGGCTACCTGCGGGCCAAAAGTGATGTCGAAATCAAGTGTTAAATCCCAACCCAAATCGGGCGATTCGTAACCCGAGTGAATATATTCAATCTCAACACTATCGCGCAAAAAAGCCTGAAAGTCGGTAACATCAATACTCCAGGTGTAACTCCAGCCTTCTTTAAAATTACTGCCGTATGGAGTCAGCATGCGGCCAATTTCGTAGTTGATCATTTCGCCGTGAACTCCACCTTTTCGCAAAATCTTCACACGGTCCATATAATCCCAGTGGGCGATGGCGCGATCTTCCGGGTAGGCAAGAGTCAGGTTCAGAACAATTCTCCTTATCTCTTTGTCAGTAGAAGGGAAATCGCCCCATTTTACAAAGCTTTTTACCCCTTGCGACGGATCGGTATTGATAAGTACTTTGTTGTGTGTAACCACGTTTGTGGTTTGTGCCAGCAAGTGCTGAGCTGCAATTAGTAGGGTTAGAATTACAATTAGTTTTTTCATGGATTGTTAGCTGAACTAGTTCGTTAAAATAAGTTGAATATCTTGGGTTGGAGTGTTATCGGTAGAAAGATCAAATTCTTGTTCGATCTGTTCTTCAGGACTGGAGACTACAAAACGGTAGCTTGTTCCTTTCTTCAATTTAAACTGAAGAAACTGATTCATGTCGTCGGTTTTACGTGGCGAATAACCAAAGTTGATGTTTTTATCGCCTTCAAAAACATCAACGCGGCAACTCAATCGTGATGCACTTACAGAAGTATCTTCGTTAGCAAAAACCACCACATTCGCTATCAGCTCGTCGTCATTGAGTTTGCTGTTTTTAATGGATTCCTGATAGATGTTGATGTAGCGCTGTGTTACGTTATGTCCCCAGATGTAAGGCTCAATACCTGCTGCTTCAATTTTCATTTCTTCGTATTGTGGTCGCATTTGCCCGGGGAGTTTAGTGGTATCAACCACTTGCATAATGTAAGGCGCATCAACTGCTGCATAATACGGCATTCCGGTTGGTTTGTACGAAGCAGCATAAATCCAGTGCAGCATGTTGTCGGGATCGGCTTTTCCGGCGTCGGCGACAAACCACGATTGATTTAAGGTATCAGGATAATATTCAATAAACTGCCACCCGCCGTCTATCCACACTTCGCTCCAAGTGTGGTTGCCTTTGTAGTTGGTCCACATAGCGGTACCGGCAAGTCGCGACGGAATTCCTACAGCACGGTAGGCATCGGTAAGTAAAATGGATAAACCTGTGCATGTGGCCATGTGTTCTTTCATGGCTTGCAAGGGGCTGATATCTACCTTCGAGCGGTTGGTATTGTATTCCACATCCACTTCGTCTTTTATATTACGGGCGATCGACATAATTGCCTCAACCATGTTGTCTGAGTTTTCGGCATAGGATGCAAAACGCTCGTAAAAGTCTTTCCGCCACGCATCGCGATCCTCCGAAATGTTGGCGTATGGAAGTACTTCGTTAAAAAAGACAGAATCAGGAAGATTTGCACACCAGCTGTATTTTTCGCGAGCCTTGTAGGCATAATCTACATTTTCGAGCAGAAAGTCGGCCGTTAATGTGGTAAGATCACATTCCGGCATATAACTGATCAGAAATGCCATACCTTCTTTTTGTTTTTTCGACGATTCTGCCAAAGCTTTTTCCAGTTCGGCAGCATTGTCGCCGGCTTTAATCAGCGCTGAGTCTAAAAGCGAATGATACTGTTGAGGAATGTTGGGGTAGTTGGTTGTGCACGACCACGTAAACAGCAGTAGAATGCCAATGAGATGAAGTTTGTTCATTTTATGATTATTAAAATATTTTAATAATGCAGTAAAGCTAGTAAAAAAAATTATTTACCCAGTACGAATGAAACAAACCAATCCTGCTTTTACTTTAGAAAGAGGATATTATCTCAGAAATGAAGCGAAAAAGAGCCAATTTTTATTTCTCAGCCAGTTGAATAATATCTTTTGGTTTAATAATTACAGCGTTGTAGCCATACAATGTGCAGTTGATCATTGCTTTTCCCAACTGCGTTGTGTCTACCACTGTGTTTGGTGCCACGGCTTTGAGCAAACGTACCAGCCACATAAAATAATCGTAAACAAACTGGTAGGCTTTGGTTCGCGATTTTATTCCGCGCAAGGGAATGATCAATCCCGGGCGAAACATAAAGGCTTGTTTAAATCCCAGTTTGATCAAATCGTTTTCCGTTTTTCCTTTTACACGCGCCCACATTACTCTGCCTTTTTCTGAGGAATCTGTCCCTTCGCCTGATACATAAGTGATTGTCATTTCCGGGTTGAGCGGGAACAATTCCCTTGCCAGCGAAAGCGTATAGTCATAAGTGACCTTTTTGAAATCGTTTTCTTTCATCCTCATTGAACTGATTCCCATGCACAGGAAACAGGCGTCGTAGCCGGCAAGTTGGGCTTTTACTGTTGAGAAATCGGAAAAATCGTTATGAATGAGTTCTTCCAGTTTCGGGTGTGAAATATCAAGCGGATTTCTTCCGATTACCAAAACCTTTTCAACCGTTTCATGATCGAGACATTCGAGTAAAACACCTTTTCCTACCATTCCGGTGGCACCGGTAATAATGACATTCATATTATTCGGGTTTTAGTTTCAAAATTACGATTTCGCTTTTGGTTCCTACGCGCATTGGCGGGCCAAAAGTTCCCACTCCCTGCGAGGTGTAGATGCGTGTTCCTTTATAATCGCCCAGTCCTTTGTTGTATTTGTAAACCATGCTCACAACAAAATTAAACGGAAATAACTGGCCGTTGTGTGTGTGCCCGGCCAGGTAAAGGTCAACACCATGTTGATTGGCAAACTCAATTCCATCGGGGCTGTGATGCAGCAAAACAGTTGGTTTTCCGGGGAAGATGTTCAGCTCATCAAGAACCGAACGGATGCTTGGCCGCTTCCTTCTTTCAGGAATTTCCTGTTGGCTGTTATCAGCCCGCATATGGTTGAGGCCAATAATTTGAATCTGGTTAAAATGGGTCACCTCGTTTTCCAAAACGGTAACGCCAATTTCACGCAGATTATCTTTTACTTCTTTGGCGCCCGAATAACCATCGTGGTTTCCTTCGATAAAATAAACCGGGGCATTCATTTGTTTTAACGGCTCCAGACTTTTGCTGTTTAATCGGATTTTTCCATCAAAAAGGTCGCCGGTAATAAATACCACATCCGGGTGTTGGGCGTTGGTTTTGTCCACTATTTTTTGCAGTGTTTTTGGCCCCCAGAAATGCCCGATATGAACATCGGAGAGATGAGCAACCTTAATTTCGCCCGTTAGCCCTTTCATCGGAATTTCTACTTCGCTAATCCTTCGGTACTGAGCGTTAACAATTCCGGCAGCAGTAATAAAAACAGCCAGCGAAAGGGCGGAGATTCCCAACAACCGGGGAACTGATTTTGTA
Source organism: Draconibacterium sp. (assembly GCF_041583095.1). Lineage (NCBI taxonomy): Bacteria > Pseudomonadati > Bacteroidota > Bacteroidia > Marinilabiliales > Prolixibacteraceae > Draconibacterium > Draconibacterium sp. The sequence goes on along the minus strand of NZ_JBFHGM010000228.1, from coordinate 2,152 downwards.
AAAATACTTACCAGATCGACAACTGCAACCGAAAGTAAAAGGTAGAGCAAAAAGCCCATTACGATCGAGGCCGCAATGTAGATTATATTACCAAAAGCCGCCTGCGTATTGGTGGTTGTGGCAATACCGGCAATCATAAATACGGTTAAGGCACCAAAAGTTATATAAAGGTAACGCGTTGTTGGCAACTCAAAATAGAACGAAAATCGTTTGGCCAGATACATATTCGCTCCAACCAGAAATGCGATAAAAACAATAAATATTAACCAGGGAAATAGCTGTTTCATAGTTTATTTGGGTTGTTGCATGCTTTTTACGGTTTTTAAAAGAAGCTTTTTAGGCATAAACGGAATTCCCGAGATCATTATTTTTTGTGCTGTTGTTAATCCCGACACTACGTCGATTTTTCCTTTTAGCATGGCTTTGTAACCCGCTTCGGCAACTTTGCGCGCGCTTGCTGTTTTTTTGAACATCGCGGTTTTGTCCATTCCCGATGAGGCACCAAATTCGGTTTCGGTGGCACCGGGCATTAGGTTGGTAACGGTAACATTGGTATCGGCAAGCTCTGCTGAAAGGGCATTGCTGAAAGAAGTAACGTAAGCTTTTGTGGCAAAATATACCGCTTGCAAGGGGCCAGGCATTAAACTGGCCGTTGATGAGGTGTTTAGTATTTTCCCGGAGTTGCGCGCTACAAAATCGGGAAGGAACAAGCGTGTCATGGCGGTTAGCGAAGTAACATTCAGGTTAATCATTGCCATGTGTTGTTCGTAATCGAGTTCATGAAATACGCCAACACCTCCAAAACCGGCGTTGTTGATCAGGATCTCAATTTCGATACCTGCCTTGTTAATTTCATCGTACACCTCTTTTGGCGATTTGGGCAAACCTAAATCTTTCGCAATTACAAAAACCTTTATACTGTGTTTTGTTTCCAGTTCCGTTTTTAGTGCTTCCAGCTTGTCGTTATTTCGGGCAACAATTACCAGATCGCCTCCTTTTTCGGCATGTATGTGGGCCAGTTCGCGGCCAATTCCGGTTGAAGCGCCGGTTATTAGTGCTACATTTTTCATCTCTTATCAAATATTTTTCTGTTCAATGAACCTTTAAAGTTTTCTGTATAACAACGATAAAGGTCTAAAAATTCCTGATCATATTAAGAAGTGTCTTAATAAATGTTAAATTAATTTGCTGAATATGAATGAACAAAATAGGTTGATTTTCCTTAACTTATAAAAGTTTTAAAAAGATCTAAATCAACGGGAATGAAAACAACAATCGTATTTTTTACCATTTTATTTCTCTCTTTTTCGCTTACCGTAAACGCTCAGGATGGCGCACTGCTGTATGGGCAAAACTGTGCTTCGTGCCATGGCGCCAATTTGGGCGGAGGAAATGCGACAAGTTTGGTTGACGGAATTTGGCAATTTGGTGCAGAAGACGGCTATGTTTTCCGAAATATAAAATTTGGAATTCCGCATCTGGGAATGCCCTCATACGAAGCAACGCTCAGTGATAGAGATATTAATGCTATCATTTCGTATATCCGCGAGTCGGAGAATAAGGTCGGGGCCAAAAAACCACCGATTGCCAAAGAAATGGAAACGATGGATTATAATATGGATGTAGAAATTTTTGCTGAAGGATTGGAAGTTCCGTGGGCAATTGATTTTATGGATAAAAATACAGCTTTAATTACGGAACGCCCGGGCAGGCTGCGAATAGTGAAGAATGGAATATTGCTTGATGAGCCGGTAAAAAATACGCCGGAAGTATTAAACCAGGGGCAGGGTGGTTTGATGGATGTTGCAGTTGATCCCGATTTTAGCGAAAATGGCTGGATTTACCTTGCCTACAGTCATGTATTAACAAGCGGTTACAGTGGAAACCGGCCACCTGCAATGACACGTATTGTTCGTGGAAAAATTGAAAATAACAGCTGGACCAACGAGGAAGTGTTGTTTGAAGCTCCGCATGATACCTACCGAACCACACGCCACCACTATGGTTGTCGTATTGTTTTCGATCCGGAGGGCCATTTGTTTTTTGCCATTGGCGACCGCGGTGCCGGATACCAGGCGCAGGATTTTTCGCTGCCAAACGGGAAAGTACATCGTATTTACAAAGACGGAAGTATACCGGAAGATAATCCATT
>NZ_JBFHGM010000227.1:0-8095 GCF_041583095.1 Draconibacterium sp. | reverse complement strand
TAAAGCCAACCACATTCAGGCTTATAAAGACTGGGGGAAAGTAAAAGGAACTCCGGTACGCGTGCGCGACCGTGGCGAAGTAAAAACCCTGCAAAAACCAACTTTTGGCGAAAACCTGCGCTTCTTTTTAAGTTACCAGGTTGGCCACATGTACATGCGTTATTTTATGTGGAACTTTGTGGGCCGGCAAAACGATGTGCAGGGCCATGGAGGTTTTCAGAATGGAAACTGGGTAAGCGGAATCTCATTTATAGATGAGCCAAAAACAGGGCCGCGCGATAACATGCCCGAGTGGATGAAAAATGATCCGAGCCGAAACGTGTATTACTTTTTGCCGCTGTTGCTGGGGCTTCTGGGTTTGTTCTTTCAATATAACCAGGGCAAAAAAGGCAAAGAAACATTTGCAGTAACCATGCTGCTGTTTATCCTTACCGGCCTTGCCATTGTGGTTTACCTCAACCAGTATCCGTACCAGCCACGCGAACGCGATTATGCTTACGCCGGCTCGTTTTATGCCTTTGCCATATGGATTGGTTTGGGTGTGCTGGCCATTTATTCCGGTTTAAAGAAAGTGCTGAAAGGAGCGCCGGGAGCAGTGCTGGCAACAGTAATTTCGGTGGTGGCCGTGCCGGGAGTGCTGGCATCGCAGAACTGGGATGATCACGATCGCTCGGGAAAATACATGACACGCGATTACGCCATCAATTACCTGGAATCGTGTGCGCCAAATGCAATTCTTTTTACCTATGGCGATAACGATACTTTCCCGCTGTGGTATGTGCAGGAAGTGGAGGGCGTACGCCGGGATATAAAAATCATAAACATCAGTTACCTGGGTATGGACTGGTACATCAATCAGCAGCAGTTTAAAACATACGATGCCGATCCGGTACCATTTACTTTCACAAAAGATAAATATTACATGGGCCGTATGGATGCGGTGCTTTTCCAGGACCGGATAAAAGGATCGGTAGAGCTGAGCGAAGCCATGGAGTTTTTAGGTAGCGACGATGTGCGTACCAAAGTAAAAGTTACCAGCGGAGATATGATGGATTACCTGCCGTCGCGCGATTTCCATATTACGGTTGATAAGCAAAAGGTTCTGGATTCGGGAACTGTAAAACAAAAAGATGCCGGACTTATTGCCGACAGAGTAAGCTTTAAGATTTCGGATAACCTGATCTCGAAAAGCGAAATGGCCGTGCTGAATATGATTGCTGCCAACAATTGGGAACGCCCGATATATATCGATCACAGTTTGGTATTCACAGGAAATATTCATTTTCTCGACTGGTTGCAGTTTGAAGGGCTTGCCTACAGGTTTGTGCCGATACGAACACCAAAACAAGGTGTTACTGCCGGACGAATCGATACGGATATTCTTTACGATAACGTGATGAATAAGTTTGTTTGGGGAAATGTAAACGATCCGTATATTCATATGGACGAGTACAACCGCAAGCAGATAAACATTATGCAGGCGCAATATATGTTTACGCGTTTGTCGCAAGCTTTACTGGCCCAGGGAGAAAGAGAAAAAGCCATTGAGGTGGCGGATAAAATGTTTGAGCTTTTCCCGAACGAGAAAATTCCGCTCGATTACAGTTCGTTCCAAATGGCAGCACAGTATTACGGTGCCGGGGCCACAGAAAAAGGAAATGAAAAAGTGCGTATTATGGCGGATAACTGTTTTGCTTTGCTTGATTATTATGCTTCGTTGCCCGACAATTTTGCGGCAGCAGTACAAAGCGAACAAAATCGCCAGATCTCACATTTACAAAACATGATAATTCTTACGCGAAACTACAAACAAGAGGAATTGAATACTGAACTGGATGCCAAATTGCAGGAATTGATTGTAAAGTTTCAGAATAAAGCCGGTTCTTAATCGCTGTTTTTTTGAATTTGCCGGAATAATTTAGTGGCTAGTTTTTTACCCCGCGACCGAATGCCGGCTGTAGGATGGAATTCCATCTCCTGCTCGATTAACTGCAGTACCTCCGGTTTTAGGTCGGGTTCCAGTTCTGATATGTTGTAAAGAATTTGCATGGCATGCACGCGCACGGCTACGGCTTCGCTGCCCGAGGTAAATATATCAATGCAATAATCAAAAAGAAATCCAATGTGTTCTTCCGGTAGGGAATTCATGCTGATAAGCTTTAACCAGTGACGTCGTTTGCTGGCATTCTTCTCTGTTTTTAATTGCCCGATCAGCGTCGGAAGATAAGGCTGTAAAAGCTCCGGTCTTTCATCATGAATTTTATCGACAAGGTAAGCCGCACGCCAGCTTTTTTGCCGGGTGTCGTTGAGGGCAAGGTGGATGAGGGTATTAAACTGTGCCGGATCGTTAAGCATTGATGCGGCAACAATTTCAATGTTTTCCCATACATCAAGATGTTCGAAAAGTTCTTGTTCAGTCATCAGCGGTTGATTTTCAAGTGCGCAGAAAAGATAGAAAATATTCTTCAAGTTTCTATTTTTACCGAATGATTCAAGTTACCTGCGCCATAATTATCGATCACGGAAAAATCCTTGTTGCTCAAAACAACGAAAGCTCCGATCATCCTTTTCAATGGGAATTTCCCGGTGGGAAAGTAAAATCCGGCGAAACAGAAAAAGAGTGTGTCATTCGCGAAATAAATGAAGAATTAAATCTGACAGTGGAAGTTCAGGGAGCACTAACTCCGGTTGAACACGATTATCAGATTAAAGCCATCCGTTTGATTCCCTTTGTTTGTTCGTTGGTTTCAGGTAATCTAAAATTGAACGATCATAACGCTGTAAAATGGGTGACGATTGACGAATTGGATGAGCTTGACTTAGCAGAAGCCGATAAGGAGTTACTTGAAATGGGTGAAAACCGTAAGCGTTTAAAGAAATACACCGGGAAAAAGATGCACTAAGCCCGACAAAACACCTGCCCAGCCAATTATCGATAAAATCATATACAAAACCGTGTGTCGTCGTTGGGCATAGTATTTATTGGCCAGAAAGGCACCAATGGGGATGGTTAAAAAAACCGGTGTGGCAATTATAACTCCCCAAAATCCGTAGTTCGATTTCATACGGGTAATAAAGCGGTTTCGGCGGGTAAATATTCGTTTTTTCTTTTTCTTCGATCTGTTGATACACCAGTTGCGGTATCGTCCCCGCATGGAATTCGGAATAGCTTTGCACAAACATGGCCACAAACGCATTAATCCGCGGTTTAAGGGTTGGCTGATGTAGTAAAAAAACAGAAATCCGCCGATGCCCCCGGTAAGCACAGCCAACAGCGCATACTTGTAATCAAGTCCGATAATCATGGCATAAGGAAGAGTAACAATATACTTAACCGATGCCAGCAATACGATATGTAGTATTTTAAGCAACACAATTACCCTTTTCGTGTGCTGATAGAACGCACGAGGGATGGAAAAGGTTGCGTGCCCCGGATGTGCTTTATATATTCTTAACGATTATTAAACATCTTAGCCAACCACATTAATCGGTTGCCCGTCAATAAACGCCTTGAGATTGTCAACTGCAATCTTCATTAACCGTTGGCGGGCCTCAAGCGTTGCCCAGGCAATGTGTGGCGTTATAAAGCAGTTCTTGGCTTTTGGCAGCTGATTTTCGGGCCGGGCCGGCTCAACCGACAACACATCGAGGCCGGCACCTGCAATCTTCCCCGTGTTTAGCGCATCAGCCAAATCCTGTTCATTTATCAGTGGTCCGCGGCCGGTGTTTATCAAAAAAGCCGTTGGTTTCATTTTTGCAATGCTTGTTTTATTTATGAATCCCTGGTTCTCGCTGGTTAGCGGGCAGTTAATGCTAATAAAATCGCTGCTCTCCAGTAAAGTATCAAAATCTACCTGATGTGCATCCAGATCGGTAGTTTTTTTGCTGCGGTTGTTAAAAATAACTTTCATTCCAAAAGCCAGTGCTATGTGGGCAACGGCTTGTCCAATCTGCCCAAAACCAATAATACCCAGTGTTTTCCCGGCCAGCTCGGTTTGCGGCGATAACCAGTAGGCAAAGTCCTTACTAGAGGCCCATTCGCCGTTGCTTACCGATTTGGCGTGCAGGGCCACGTTATTGGTAAAATGCAATATGTGGGCAAAAACCAATTGCGCCACCGACTGCGTGCTGTACGCCGGAATATTGCAAACGGTAATTCCTGCGTCGTTTGCGGCAGCTGTATCAACCACATTATAACCTGTTGCAAGTACTCCAATGAATTTTAGCTTTGGCAGCTTGCTTATGATTTCGCGGTTTAGTATGACTTTGTTGGTGTAAACGATCTCGGCATCTGCAGCCCGCTCGAGGATTTGCTCAGGAGCGGTGCGGTCGTAAACGGTTAATTCTCCCAGTGTTTTCATTTTCTCCCAGCTTAAGTCTCCGGGATTTAGTGCATAGCCATCCAAAACAACGATCTTCATACTTCTGATTTTTTATTTCTTGTCAAAAATAAACAAAATGAGCAACCCGCTTATTTCGCGAATCGAAATGAAAGCTCTATATTTAATGTGTTATACAAAAAAAGATAAAATATGGACGAATTAAATTGTGGATTCTTTGCCCGGCACAATACTGTCTTTACTGTGCTGTGTTAGCTATTCACAAAAACTAATGACCCTATGGAAACGAGTAACCCTGGCAGTGCACCTGCCATAAAAAAACTAAGAATTCTACTGGCTGAAGACGACCAGATTAATCAGAAGTTGTTTTCGTATATGTTAAACGATATTGCCGAAGAACTGCTTATTGCGTCAACGGGAGTAGAAGCCATAAATATGCATAAAGAACATTCTGATATCGATTTAATTTTAATGGATTTAAAGATGCCCGAAATGGATGGCTACGAGGCTGTGAAAAATATAAGGGAATCGGATAAGGCGATAAAAATATTTGCCTTATCGGCCTTTGCCCCCGAAACGCAGAAGGCAGCATCAAACGGAAACGATTTTAACGATTACGTGAGCAAACCCATTCGTAAAGCTGATCTGCTAAAAATTATCGGGAAACATTTTTAAAACTATTTCAACTTAAAATCAAAACTCTTTAACTATTCCGATGGTAAATCCCAGGTCATCGGCTTCGTCGGTAATAAGTGGCCGGTTGAGAACGATATCAAGCTTTGTTTTCAGGGGGACAAATTCTGCAGAAAGATCAAGAACTTCTCCTAAAACAAAAGCATCCCACTCTTTTTCCACCACTTTAACGGCAATGGTTTTCAGGTTGCCCGAGAGTATCCATTTATCGAGGTGTTTGGTATAGTTGTACTGCGCGTTGATAAAACCGCCGTCCTGATAGCGGTCGCCACGTTGCAGCGACATCCATGGCGAAACTTCAGCAGTAAAGGTATGCACCGAATTTGAGGGCTTCCGGAAAAAGTTCCAGTTCCAGGTAACTACCGGCTGAATCCACGAAAGGTTGTCAACCGTTTCGCTGTATTGGTAACTGATAAAAATTACCCGCGACCGATTGGGTATTATTCGCGCTTCCTGTCGCGCAAAAACAAGGCTGTCGGCTTTTATCGATTCATGGGTGTGGTTCATTCCGCCAATTAAATAAATCGGAGTCAGGTTTTTTAAATCGTGGGCGTAGTAAAAATACAGGCTACAGGGGCCGCCAACCGAAAACTCAGTACTAAACTCGCCCGTTGGTTTTTCCTCGGTAAATAAATTGGTGGGATCGAGCCATTGCGAACGCAGCGAAACACTGGTTTGGGCCTTGCAATTCAATACAAAAACGAATAGAAGTGTGGCGATGCCAATGCGGTAAATACAGGTTTTAGTTGTCATGGTTAAGTTGATTGTAGTTAAACCTAAAAATCGCAGGATTTCTGATTTAAATGAATACTTTCTGAATAAATAGACGCTTAATTCCGGGAAATACCTATTGATTTTAACATAAGATGTTTAAATTTAGAGCACCAAAAACGTTAAACTTTTGCCTTTGCAGGCAGAAATAATGAAGTTCTTCTTATTGCAATAAAGCAGTTGCCCATTATAAATTGCACAACTAAAAGCACAAAATGAAAAACAATCGAATCAGAAACGTATTAAAAGGCCTCAGTTTTACATCAGCGATGTTCATCTTTCAGGCGTGTTATGGTACCCCGCAGGATTTCGGATACGATAGACTGGTTGAAGGACAGGTTACTTCCGAAACAACCGGATTGCCGATAAAGGGGATTAAAGTATCCGTTGCCGGTGATAACAGTTATTACGTCACAACAGATGATGAAGGGAAATTCTTGATGTATTCGGAAAAATTTGAGAATTTAGTGGTTGGATTCGAGGATATTGATGGGGCAGAAAACGGTTCTTTTCAGAATTTGCTCAAAGCGGTTGAGGACGCCAGCGAATCGGTCTATCTGGAAATAGCGATGAAAGAAAAAGAATGATTGCGCTTAAAAAATATGCTTTCAGGCAATTCAAAAAGATAGAGACCCGGGCGCACGAACTAAATTATTTGTTTTGGGAGTGTACCACCCGGTGTAATTTAAATTGCATCCACTGCGGAAGCGATTGTGCAAAAGACAGCGCTTTTACCGATATGCCGCTCGATGATTTTCTGAAGGCAGTTGACACCATTGAAGATAAAGCCCCAAATTTTACCATCGTATTTACCGGAGGAGAACCTTTGTTGCGAAACGATTTGGAACACTGCGGAAAAGAATTGAGGAGGAGAGGGTTTCGGTGGTCGATGGTCTCAAACGGACACCTGTATAGCCAGGAAAGGCATTCTTCATTATTAAATGCCGGAATGGGTGCATTAACGATTAGTCTCGATGGCTTGGAAGCGTCGCATAACTGGATGAGAAATAATCTTACCAGTTTTCAGAAAGTGCTAAATGCTATTGAGTTGGCGGCTTCAGCCAGGCGTTTAAACTTTGATGTGGTTACCTGTGTAAATCAGAAAAACATTAACGAGCTGAGGCAGATTAAAGACCTACTGCTTGCAAAAAACGTCAAAGCCTGGCGTTTATTTACCATTATTCCGATTGGCCGTGCGGCAAACAATCCCGACTTGCAATTAACCAATAAGCAGTTTGTCGAGCTGATGGATTTTATTGCCGAACAACGAAAGACAAAAGACATTGATGTGAAATTTAGTTGCGAGGGATACGTGGGCAAATACGAATCGCTGGTGCGCGATAGCTCTTTCTTTTGCCGGGCAGGGATTAATATTGGCTCGGTTTTAATCGACGGCTCCATTTCGGCTTGCCCAAATATAGATAGAAACTTTGCGCAGGGAAATATTTATACCGACAATTTTTACGAAGTGTGGCAGAATAAATTTCAGCCCTTTCGAAATCGGAACTGGACAAAAACCGGGCAGTGTAAATCGTGCCGCGTGTACAAGGATTGCCAGGGAAACGGATTTCATAACTGGCACGGCAACAAACAGAATGTTTTAGTTTGTCATCATCAGAAAATAGAACAGGGAAGTGCGTAGTTATCCCTGCAGTGTTCCGAAGCTTCGGGACTTACCCGCTGCAGGAATAAGGTTAATAAGGTTTTGCAATGTTGTGTGTGGGTTGCTACTAAGGTTAATTTTGAAAATAAGGTTTTTAGGCGAAGAAATTATAAACCTTATCGAATTGGGGAACCTTAGTAGCCTGTGTTTATCAATTCCAGCCAGCCTTATTATTTTTTGTTGATGGCTTGCACAGCAAGAGCGGTGAGATTACGTCATACTGATGTCCGCTGCCCGTCTTCCCCTTGTAACAGAACGCCCCTCAATGCGTATAAAACAAAGCCTGCTGCGTACCGCAGTGATCATATTTTACGACCGTATATTTTAAAGTTATAACATTAAATCAAAAGCTATGAATCCAACAAGTAATATAAAAAGGGATCACATTGAAAATCCACCAAAACCAGCGTAAAAATGGGTCACATTGAAAATCCGGTGGAGAAGTAAAAAGTATCTCACTTAGAAGTTTCAATATTGAATAAAAGCGAGCAAGTATAAGCGACATTCTTTTGGCTTATCAGCCGGATTCTACTCTTTGGTTTAGCCCAAAGAGTAGACAGAAAACCCAAGGCTGCGTCCGCTTCCCTCGGAAAAGCTACGCGATGCCGACTAAAATTACTGAACTCGT
>NZ_JBFHGM010000226.1:0-8127 GCF_041583095.1 Draconibacterium sp. | reverse complement strand
CGGGCGGAAAGTTAATGGTAACCTGAGGAGCTGTTTCATCTGCTCCCGGATCTACAGCCGATATTCCATCGATGTAGTTTTGATCGCATGCATTGAAAGCAAACAATATCAATGCAAGTATAAATAATTTATTATAAGTCTTCATGTTTTATCGTTTTAGTCAATTCCTTCTTCCAATTGTGGTAATTCAGCAACCTGATCGGCCGGGAATGGCAAATAGGCTTTGTCCATCGTAAATGTTCTTCCACCATACGACAGGGCACTAGTGTTTTCCGTACGCACCATATCGTAATAGCGGGTACCCCATTCCATTGCCAGTTCGGCAAATTTTTCGTCCAGTACATCTTGTGTTGTAACACCCGACAAGTTGGTTAATCCGGCACGTGCGCGAACCACGTTCACTGCATCGTCGGCACTCATTGAAATACTGCTTGATGCACCACGGGTAATCGCTTCGGCGTACATCAGCAACATTTCTGAATAGCGGATAACGATAAAGTTTTTGTTACTTCCGTAAGATGTTCTTCCGGGAACCAGTTCAGTAGAAGGCTGGCTGTGTTTTCCACTCACAAAATTCATGCGGGCGTTGTTGTTAAAAATATCACCTTCGCGGTTGGTATTGGTAATCCACTCAGGAATTGTACCATAGTCATTTCTCAACTCGGTGATTCCGTCGGGAGTGAAAATAACACTGGTTTCCAGACGTACACTCTCGCCTCTGTCGAGCATAAATTCGATGTATTTCAGTGTGGGCTCATAAAATCCCCAACCTGCTCCGGCACCGGTTATAACAGGTGTCCATCCGCCAATACCAAATGGGGCAAACAGGAAACCAAAACGGTCGCCTTCACCCTGGTTGAAATCGGAATACTGGAATTCCATTATATTCTCGTCATCCAATTTACCTGCCTTTTTAAACAGGTGATAAAAGTCGTCGGCTAACTTGAATTCGCCCGAGTTGATAATTTGCGACGTTGCATTTACCACACCCTGGTAATCTTTCATTTCCTGGTAAGCCAGTGCCTGAATTGCATAAGCAGTGTAAGTGGTCATACCTCCAGGAATATCAGAACGTTTGTTTGGATGCATATCCGGAAGGTTTGGAATTGCATCGGTCATTTCGTCTACAATATACTGCATAACCTGTGCTTTGTTACTCACCGGTGTATTCTGGATATTATCCAGCTGGTCGATAACGATACAGCCTCCAAAAGTTCGTGCAATGTTAAGGTATAGGTAAGCACGCATTACACGACATTCGGCAATGTACTGATCGGCCATAGCATTATTACCCGATGCTTCGCGGTACTTATTGATTTCGTCGATTGCAGTAAATGCATTTACAATGTCGTTGTAGTGTTGTTGCCATACCGAGTTTGGATTCCAGTGACTGGCCTGGTACATGTAATTATCCTGTTCCTGCATTGGAACCTGATCGCCGGCAGCATTTACATCGTCGCCTCTGATTCCCAGTGTTAATGGCTCTTCCCATGCGCGGGTGTACAAACCATGGTAGGCTCCCAGTAATGGTAAAATCATATTCTCGCCAATGGTATAATCTACATCGCTGGTAAACGATTCGTTCTCAAACGGTTGGTCCAGTTTGTCGGTGCATCCAATTCCCGATATCAATAACAGCCCGCTTAATAGTACGGGTGTAAAATATTTTATAAATAGTTTCTTCTTCATGTCTTAAAGTGTTTAGAATTTGAGATTTACACCAATTGTATAAACGGCCGGAACCGGATAAAACTGGCGGTCGATACCGTTGTTAACTTCAGGATTGAATCCGTTGTATTTAAATACAGTAAGCGGCTTTTCAGCAGTTACAAAAACTCTGGCATCGGGCAGCCCGGCACCAAGCAGCTTTTTGCCATCAATGTTGTACGCCAGCTGAATATTCTGGATGCGGAAGAAGTTTCCGTCTTCAACCAGGTAATCGCTAAAGTTCTGGTTCCATCCGCGACGTAGTGCCGAAGCCGATGGATATTTGTTCGATGTGCCTTCGCCTGTCCATAATCCCTTGGCCAAATCAGCGTCGATGTTGGTGTCGTTTGTCCATATGATCTCACCACGTTTACGGTTAAGAATTTTGTTACCTGTCTGGCCCATAATGTTCATCGAGAATTCGAAATCCTTATAGTTCAGTCCGATAAATCCGCCGTAAGAGAACGTTGGAATATACGAACCAAGGAATACTTTATCGTCGTCGTTGATCACATCATCATTGTTCTGATCGACAAACCTGAAATCGCCCGGAACCAGTGAATTGGCAACAGCTACCGGATCAGCATTAATTTCGGCCTCATTTTGGTAAATTCCTGCTACTTCGTAACCATAGAATGAAAGCAATGGCTCGCCAACCTGAGAACGTTGTCTGAACTCGGCCTGACCTCCGTTAATGTACGATTGTCCGTAAAGGTCGCGAACTTCGTTTTTCAGTGTTGAAATGTTCACACCAAGGTTGTAGCTAAAATCTCTGTTAATTTCGTTTCTCCAGCCTACTGCCAGTTCCAAACCTGAGTTACGGATGGTACCAACGTTACGTAAAACGCTTCCCGATTGCAATTTCAAACTTACCGGGATAGCAGCATCTTCCGTGTCGCGGATAAAGTAGTCGGCATCAATGGTTAAACGGTTGTCAAACAATTCGGCGTTTAAACCAATGTTTGTTCCGGTAACGGTTTCCCAACCCAAATAACCAAAAGTACTTGTTGTTGTTGTTCCGTCAACCTGCATATCGTCGATTGCCAAAAATACCGGGTTGGTAGTGTTTGCTCCATCCTGGCGGGCAATTTTATCGTTGCCCAGTTTTCCCCATCCACCTCTTAATTTAAGGTAGTTAAGAAAACCAACATTTTCCATAAAACTTTCTTCGGTAACTACCCATCCTAAACCAAAGGCAGGGAAAGTTCCCCATTTCTCCTGGTACTTTTGTGTTCCTTCCTGACGGATGGTGAAATAAGCGATGTATTTGTTATCGTAGTTGTATGATAAACGTCCGAAATAAGAAACACCGTACAGACGCTCTCCGTTATCTCCAACTTGTTTTGATGTTTCCGACTGCGACTGGTTAATGTACCATGCATTTTCGTTCAGCGGAATATCTTCGGCCGAACCGCCCAGATAATCATACCACTCGTCGCGGTACGACATACCGGCCATTGCGGTAATATTGTGGTCGCCAAAACTGTCAGTATATGTCAATGTGTTATCAAAGAAATGATTTACATTGGTGGTTCGCGATGATGAAATGGAAGATAGAGTTCTTCGTGTCGAGTTAGTGATGTAATAAGGCAATCCAACACTTCGAGACTTCAGGAACATCATTGACGAATTGTATGCACTTTTAAATGTTAACAGATTTGGAAGGATGTCAACCTCGGCATAAATACCGGCAAGTATTTTTCTGATATCCTGACGCGAATCGTTATAAGCAAGATTTAAAAACGGGTTTTGCGAACCGCGATAATCCAATAATTGTGCACTCGAATAATTACTTGGGTAATCAATCCCCTGTGCTACTAAATCGTCATAATTTTGCTGGTCGTATACCGGAAGGATTGGTACAGCATGATACGCGCTAAACCAGGCTGCATCGCTTGCAATGTAGCGGGTTCCGTTACTTACATTAAAGTTAACCCCGGTTTTTAACCAGCTGTTTGCCTGGTGATCGATTGATGCACGAATATTCATCCTTTTGTACGAATCTTCAGCTTCCAGCAAACCTTCCTGATCGTAATAATTCACTCCCATCGAGTAAGACGTTTTGTCGTTACCACCCAACACCGAAACCGAGTGGTTTTGCTGGCGGGCATGCGACTTCATAATCTCGGCATACCAGTCGGTATTTACGTTTGGTACATTCGGGTTCACGCGGCTACGGCCATAACGCTGCATCGCATTTTCAACAAAACTAATGTCGGCTGCCGAACCGGTTTGGTAAACGTAATCAACAAATTGTTCGGCGTTGGCCATTTGCATTACGTTTTGCGGAACCTGAATACCGTAGTATCCTTCATAGGTTATACTGGTTTGCGTGTTTAGCGAACCTTTTTTTGTGGTAATAAGTACCACTCCGTTTGCTGCCCTAACTCCATAAATTGCCGATGCGGATGCATCTTTTAAAACCGATAAAGTTTCAATATCCGATGGGTTAAGGAAATCGATGTTGTCGAAATACATTCCGTCAACAACATACAAAGGCGATGAATTACTGCTTCCCGGAAATGATCCGATACCGCGAATACGAACTGTTGGTGAACTACCCGGTGATCCTGAGTTTACAATCTGAACACCGGCAACTTTTCCTTGCAACGATTGCATGGCCTGTCCGGCAGGTGTTTTTACCAGTTCGTCTGATTTCAGTGTGGAAATTGAAGAGGTAAGATCGGCTTTTTTCATCGATCCGTAACCAACCACAACCACTTCTTCCAATCCCACAACATCTTCCTGTAATTGAATGTTGACAGTTCCTGATTGTTGTGGTTTTATTTCCTGTGATAAAAAACCAATGTAACTAAAAACTACAGTGGCTCCCTGTTTAACCGACAATGTGTAATTGCCGTCAATGTCTGTAACAACTCCGTTAGTTGTTCCTTTCTCCAAAACGGATACTCCCGGAAGAGTTATTCCGTTTGGATCAACCACCGAGCCGCCGATAGAAATTCTATCCTGCGCAAATAGGGTTGAAAACGAAAAAAGGAGAAATACAATAAAGAATGTTTTTCGCATAACTTTAAAATTTGAATTAGTTTGACGTCAAAGTTACGGTGACAGCATGGCGGAAAACAATCAAATAAATACACTATTGATACTTTCGGCGAAAGTGAATCGCTTTAACAACCTCATCATTACCTCATCCTGTAGAATAAACAATAATTGTAAGTAGTTGTATAACAGTGTTTAAAATGGTTGTTTGTTTGTGAATTCTTTTTATTTTTTTATACATTTAATTTTATTTATTTCGTAAAAAATGGGGTTTAGAGTAGAAAATAGAGGAATTGCATCCATTTGTCATCTGTTAAATCATTAACATTCGATGCTAAAAACCGGAACAAAATCGATCATTGGTACCATCTTTTTGGTGGTTTGGGCTATCACTTCCCTGGCTTTGGAGGAGGAAACGGGAGTGGTAAAGTTTGATCAGACCATCTATAAAGGGGCCCGGCAAAACTGGGGTGTTAGTATTGCCAACAATGGGATTGTTTATGTTGCCAATCATGCGGGACTTCTTTCGTTCGACGGAACCAACTGGACGATGAACCGGTTGCCAAATAACACAATTGTACGCTCGGTAAAAGCCGTTGGCGACTCGATTGTATACACCGGTGGATACATGGAGCTGGGTTATTGGAAACCAACACCAACGGGCGAACTGGTTTACAAATCGCTAAACCCGAAAGCAGCCGTTTTTTTAAAAGATAATCCGAACCTGGAATTTTGGAACATCGCGGTAAAAGATGATAATGTGTATTTTCAATCGTTTGGCAATATACTTACCTACCATAACGACAGTATTTATTCGTTGCTACTTGGTGGTGGTATTTCGGTAATGAACCAGGTAAACGACCGTGTTTTGGTGGCGATCAGAGACAATGGAATCTGGGAGGTTGAAAAGGATGAAGTAAAACGAATTATTTTCGATGATTCGCTTATCGGAACAACGGTTAAATTTATTATCCCCGGGAATAACGAAAACCTGCTGATTGGTACTGCCGACAGAGGAATTTTTGTTTGGGATGGAACCGGGCTGAATCAATGGAACGATGACTGGACCTCGTATTTTATTGAGAACGAGCTCAACCGGGCCAGCCGAAATAAAAACGGACAATTTATTATTGGTTCGCTGGTTGACGGAATTGTGGTATTTGATCGGTTCGGGAAACTGATAACACATGTAAATTCAAGAAACGGGCTTCCGAATAACACGGTGTTGGGTATTGCTAACGATGAACGCGGGAATACCTGGCTGGCACTCGATATTGGAATTGGTTTTGTTGCCGACAATCCCAACAAAAGTTTTGTAGTTAAAAAGTTACCGGGCGCGGGTGCTATCTACTCAACGGCCATTTTCGAGAACAAACTATACCTTGGTACAAATCAGGGTTTGTTTGAAAGATCGCTCGATTTGAATAGCGATGATATTAAACTTGTGCCAGGCACACAGGATCAGATATGGGATCTGAAAGTAAGTGACGACGAACTATTAATAGGGCACAACCAGGGGAGTTTTGCGCTGAGGAATGGAGAAAAAAGAGCAATATCCTCGGAAGGAGGCGCATTTAATTTTGTGCAGGATCCGTTTCATCCCGATTTGCTTTTGCAATCGACCTATAACCGCATTGTTGTATACAACAAAACCAAAAAGGGAATTGAGTTTAGAAACTACATCGAGGATTTTAGTAACCTGATCCGTTATATTGAATTCGATCATTTAGGAAATATCTGGGCCAGCCATATGCATCGCGGGATTTTTAAAATTCAGGTGGATGAAGAGCGTACAAAAGCCGTGGACGAACCTGAATATTTCGGAGAGGAGACTTTTGGAAAAGACCATTCAATACATGTTTTTAAAATTGAAAAACGCATTGTATTTACTACCGGCGAAAAGTTATATACCTTCGACGATCTTACCAATACCATTCTTCCTTACGATACAATAAACGCCAGTTTGGGAAAGTATGCGGCGTCCAACCGGATAATAAAAGCGCCCAACAATTATTATTGGTTTATCGAACCAACATCAATAGGTCTGTTCTCCATTGTACAAACCGATGTTAAACTGATTAAAGAGTTCCCAACGTCGTTGTTCAACGATCCGTTACTGGTTGATGGATTCGAAAATATCCTTCCGTTAAATCAATACTCCGGTATTTTGTGTTTGCAAAACGGCCTGGCTTTTCTTGATGCTTCGGTAAGCGACTCCGCCATAAGTATGGTTGGACGGTACGCACCTGAAGTGAGAAGTATTGAGCTGCAAAGCAACGGCGGGAGATCGGTATTTTTACCTCTTAACACCAGTGAACCCGAGATTAAAAACACGTTGAACAACGTAAAATTCCGTTTCTCCTTCCCTATGCTCAACGAATTTCCGGTATCGTACAAGTATTTTTTACGGGGCTTACATCAGGGCTGGTCGGGAAGTGTGACCGACCCCGAATTTCAGTTTGAAAGATTACCGCGCGGAGAATACCAGTTACAGGTAAAAGCTGTTGATATCTGGGGTAACGAGAGTCAGCTTTACACCTTCAATTTTAAAATTTTGCCACCACTGTTGGCTACCAAACTGGCCATATTTCTGTATATGTTTATTTTAATCGGAGCGCTTTTGCTATTCCGGCGGTGGGGGGTAAAACAAACTCAAAAGAAAGAGCAATTGCAACACGAAAAACGCGAGCGAGAACTCATTCGCCTGCGAAACGATAAACTACGGAGCGAAGTGCGGTTTAAAAGTAAAGAGCTGGCCAACTCTACCATGGCCATTATTCGTAAAAACGAATTTCTGATCGACCTGAAAAACATCATACGGAAACAAAAAGAAGAGCTGGGATCGCGTTACCCCGACAAGTATTTTAATTACCTGAACAACAAAATCGACGAAAATATCTCGAGCCGTGACGACCGCCAGATTTTTGAGAACAATTTTGAGCGGGCACACGAACAGTTCTTCCATAAGATGAAGAACAAATATCCCGATCTTACTTCGAGCGACCTGCAATTGTGTGCTTATCTGCGGATGAATTTATCTTCGAAAGAAATTGCTCCGCTGCTGGGTATATCCATTCGCGGTGTTGAAAACCATCGTTATAAATTAAGGAAAAAGCTCAATCTGGAACCGGAGGATTCGCTTACAGATGTGATGCTTTCGGTGTGACATTTAAACTTTTGCAAAGAGGTGTTAAATCACGGCCTCGCATACGAAAAATCGTATTGGTATATAATAGAAAAGGAGCAATCCTTTCGAACTGCTCCTTTTCTGTGGAGAATACCGGAGTCGAACCGGTGACCTCTTGACTGCCAGTCAAGCGCTCTAGCCAACTGAGCTAATCCCCCAAAACGTGGCTGCAAATATAAAAATATTTTTATTTAAACTGCAATTATTTTTTTCAGTATTTTCCAGTCCTG
>NZ_JBFHGM010000225.1:0-8137 GCF_041583095.1 Draconibacterium sp. | reverse complement strand
CTCAGCGGTTTTGCCAAACGAAGCGATTTCAACCCAAACTGTGTACTTTTTGGCTGGCCGTCGTAACCCACCCAAACTTCACCAAGATCTTCCATATCGTGTACATCCATGCCCATCATATGCCCGGTTCCGCAGGGAAAAAACAAAGCGTGTGCATCCGCCTCAAAAGCATCCATGGCATTTCCTTTTGTGAAACCCATTGCTTTTAGCCCGTCGAAAATGGTGGTTGCCGCAGCAATATGCGCGTTTTTATAGGGTTTGTTTAATTTGAGGGCGCTGATGGCTGCTTCGTGTCCGGACAGCGAAATTTCGTAGATATCTTTTTGCTCGGGTGTAAATTTTTTGCTCACCGGAAAAGTACTTGACAAATCGCCCGAATAGCACAATTCGTTTTCGTAACCTGCATCAACCAAAAACAAGTCGCCTTCTTTTATGGTGTTACCATGAAAATGATTGTGCAAGGTTTGTCCGTTTTTTGTGGCAATTATCGGGAACGCAATGTTTCCACCGGCTGCCAGTGCTACTTTATGGATTTCGGCTGCTACCTGCGCTTCCGTCATTCCCGGACGAGCAAACTTCATGGCTGCAATGTGCATATCAACCGATACGTTAACCGCCTGATGCAGTTGTTCGATCTCTTCTTGTGACTTTATCTCACGCTGGCTAACAACGGCTTTTACCAACTCCAACGAGTACGTGTTGGCTACATCTTTTGGTGCCACATCAATTAGCTCGAGCAACTTTATTTTATTCTCGGGGCGGTATAGCGGCAGGAAATGAATCTTCTTGCTTTTCTCCACCACCAACGCCAGTTCTTTCATGGGGAAAACCGTTGACACACCACATTGGGCGGCACGACCAGCAATGGAAGGCTGTGGCCCCATCCACACAATATCATCGATGGTGTAATCATTTCCGAAAATAATCTCCCTGTCGTTATCGATATCGATTACCGCAGCCAAACCCGGATGCTGAATTCCAAAATAATACAAAAAGGTGCTGTCTTGCCTGAAATGATAGGTATTATCAGCATAATTCATCGATGATTCGTCGTTTCCAAACAACAAAATCAATCCTTCCCCAACTTTCTCCTTTAGAACTTTTCTTCGTTCGATGTAAATCTCTTTCCGAAACATTTAAGCAATTTTTTTATGAGCATGTGAATGTAATAAATTCTCAAATTCACACTATGACAAATGTTCGCATTGCTTTCACAATGAGTAGAGGAAAAGTATTTTGCGCGATACTTATGGTATTTTTGAATGAGACAGGTGTTGCAACAATAAAATTAATAAGCCACGCAACCTTTGGTTAGCATTGCCCATCTGATTACTAAACAAAGAGAATGAGAGCTAACTACTTTTTCCTGTTATGTTTGTTAATGGTGGCTTTTGTTTCGTGTAGTAACGGTTCAGATGATGAACTGGAAATGCCGGAACGCAGTTATACCAAGTTAATTGAACGAAATTCGGATAACACTTTTGAAGCCGAGCTGATCACAAAAGCCGAATCGTACTATCCTCCGCGCGAAAATGTTGTTGCTGCCACCGAATGGTCGGGAATGGAAGTGCCGGAGACAGATTATTGGTACTACAACCATTTTGATGGCGTGTTGATTCCTTACTGCATAACCACCGAAGCCATTGATTATTACACGACATTAATCGACGATTTCAACGCTAACAAAGAGGATGTTTTCTTTATTACAGCCGAGTTTACCTATTCCGCCAATGTTAGCTTTCACGATGCATACACTTCTCCGGATAAAAATTCAAGGGGAGAAACGTTAGATCCTCAAAGTTTTGAATCCGTTTATGTGGTAAAACTTGATTTATACTGGATGGATTACTGCGGTCCACTTTGCGCGATGTGGATTGAAAAACAACGAATTGCTGTTTTTAATGAATCGGGCGATTTACTGGAAATTTTTATGGACGGAACAATATCAGTTCCAGTCTCCTAACCAATTCGAATATAAAAAGAGCCTTACTTGTCTGAAAAGATCAATGTAAGGCTCTTTTGCTGTTATAAATCTACCACCTTAAAACCGGCTACATAAAAATCTTTATCAACTTCTACTTTTTTTACTTTTTCGTTGGAGTTGAAATATTGCCAGCGCCTGGAAGGATTTAACCAATGAGGCTCTCCGTTAATGTATACCTTCAGTGGCAATTTAAAATTGTCGACGCAATTTGTCCACCTGTACTGCAGCCCACCATCAATCATCGCGTACTCAAAAGTTGGGATTCGGGTATCGCGCAAATACTGGTTAAAAAAGCCTTGTAGATCAAGCCCGGTATGTTTAATTAAATACCCCTCGATTTGCTCTGCTTTTACGGTTTGATGATAGAACTCTTCATTTAAACCACGCAAAATACCACGCCATTTTTCATCGTCGTTGACTACCTGTCGCAGCGTATGCAACATATTGGCTCCTTTGGGGTACATATCGCCCGATCCCGGGTAATTTACGCCGTAAACCCCAATAATGGGCCGGTCGTTTAGAATTCCTATACGGCTTCCCCGAATATACTCGGAACCTGCTTTTTTGCCCCAGTGGTACTCCACAAACAGATTTTCTGAGTAATTGGTAAAACTTTCGTGAATCCACATATCAGCCTCATCCCAGTTGGTAATATTATTGGCAAACCACTCGTGTCCCGACTCGTGAATGATAATAAAATCGAATTTAAAACCCCAGCCCGAATAACTGATATCGCGGTTGCCAAAGCCATTACGATAACCATTCCCGTAAGTCACTGAACTTTGGTGCTCCATACCCGGATACGGCACTTCCACCAACTTATAACCATCTTCATAAAACGGATAGGGGCCAAACCAGTGCTCAAAAGCTTCCAGCATCATCGGCGCCTGTTTAAAATGCTCTTTTGCCTTTTCCAGGTTTTGCTTCAGCACCCAGTAATCGCAATCAAGGTTACCTTTTTCGCCTTTAAAAACTTCGTGCCAATGGGCATAATTTCCAATGTTAATGTTTACACCGTAGTTGTTTATCGGGTTGTTTACAAACCAGTGAGCCGTTTTTGTGCCGTCGGCGTTTTGTTCCACACCGCGTAAACGGCCGTTCGATACATCCATTAAATGATCGGGAAAAGTTACGCTTATCAGCATACTATCGGGTTCATCGTAGGGATGATCTTTACATGGCCACCACAAACTGCCACCATCGCCCTGGTTGGTATTTACAATAAAATCGTTGCCATTTTCATCTTTCCTCCAGCTAATACCGCCATCCCACGGAGGTCTTCTACTTATCTTTGGTTTTCCTGAATACTCTATCAGGAGTTCATTAACTTCATTCGGATTTTGCTCTTTTTCCAATCTTATAAACCAGGCATTTCCATCTCGTGTATAATCGAGCGTCGTGCCATTTTGTGTAATTCGCGAAATCTTCATTGGCGGTTGCAGGTCGATCTGCATCAACTGATTACGCTCTAAAACCTTGTATTGAATCAGGTTGCTACCGGAAATTGTACTATCAGCCGGATCGACCTTCACATCCAGATAATAATAAGTAAGATCCCACCAAACCCGTTCGGGTGTTATGCTGCCACGCAACGAATCCTGGCGTGTAAAATTTGTTTTTTGTGCAGCCACATTCAATCCAAAAACAAGCAACACTACTGCTATAAATAATCGCTGTTTCATTCAACTAATATTTTGAAACTCGTTTTATTGAATGGCTTTATTGTAAGCTTCTGCCCCACCAACTACCGGAATTTCAATGCTTGTTCCGTTCAAATCAACCGTTAATTCAGTTCCGGGTTTTGGTCGAAGTGTAAAATCGCGGTCGCTCGAAAAGATCATGAGCCCGATTTGTTGTCCGGCTTTAATCACCTGGTCATCGGGTTGCAGTTCGAAAGTCATTTCGTAAAACCTACCCGGTTTTAGCGGTTCACTTTTGCGTAACGATTTATAGTTCTGCAAATCGGCCCAACCGCGGGTTATCAGATTATCGGTAATTTTTGGTTTGCGCCACTGTGAATTACTCCAGGGCAACGAAACCAGGTAAACCGAAAGATTCACTGCCGGTTTGCTACTGGCTGCCTTAATGGTAATTTTTGCTTTTCCTGAAATATGCAGATCTTCTTTTAACTCCGGACTTACATATATTAACCGGTGCCCGGTAATTTCGGCTTGTGCCAGTGCCTCACCCGAAAATGAATAGTTGTCGACAAGGGTTTCAGCTGCCTGCCTCGATGGTTTTTCGATTACGAGACCGCCTTTCTCCGGTGCTCCCGAAGTTAAGAAGAAAGTTACCGGCTTCGCATCCGGGTTTGGATAGTCTTTATACGGTGTTGGCTTCTCGCGCTCATCGTCCTCGCGAACAATCCAGGCTTTTGCATCGTTTTCCACGCCATTTTCTACCCCAAACAAATAGCGGGTAAACCAACGGTTCATCATGCTAACCGGTGGCGGTCCGCCATGTCCGTTCTGGTGATAGTAAATTTGGGCAGGAATTCCCTTTGCTTTTGCAGCCTCGTAAATACGGTAACTATGCTCGGGCATAACATTCCAATCGTTAAATCCGTGCGACATTAAAAGTGCCGCTTTCATCGGTTCCATATCGTTCAGGTAATCGCGGCCGGCCCAAAAGTCGTTGTAATCTCCGGTAACGCGGTCTTGTCCGTTTTTCATTTCGTCATCACGAATGTGCTCGCGAGCATAGGCTCTTTTATCCAGATCGCCGCTGTGAATAAAATCGAAAAGCACATCTACATCCTCTCCTAAATAGCCTCCCGGAGAACGAACCAAACCATTTGATCGGTAATAATGATAATACGATGTGTTTGGCGCTACCGGAATAATCGCTTCCAGTCCTTTAACACCTGTAGTGGCAGCTGCCAGCGGCAAAGTTCCGTTATACGAAGTTCCGGTCATCCCCACTTTTCCTGTACACCAGTAAGCCTCAACTTCTTCGTTTCCCCGGCGGGTTTTGTAGCCTTTGGCACGTCCGCAAAGCCAGTCGATTACCGCTTTTGGAGCCAGCGATTCGTTGTCGCCGCCAACAGTTGGCGAACCATCCGACAGTCCTGTTCCGGGCGATGATGAATGCACAACAATATAACCTCGAGGTACCCAGGTATCTACATGCCCTTTTGAAATGATTGGTCTTTCGCCGCGGCGCTGAACTTCGGGTGGGTGTACATGTTGTTTGGGTTGCTCGCCAAGCTCATGATGAACATCCCAGAAAAATTCGGGATTATTACCGGCCGTACCTGCGAAATACGGGCTTGAGTTATAAACTACCGGTAGTTTTAATCCTTCGCTTTCGGTTTGCCGCGGACGTGTAACATCAACGTGCATACGGTCTAAAAGGCCATCGCCATCCGAATCAAATTCGGTTTCCACCCACAGGTCTTCGCGAATCCAGTAAGCCGGATCTTCAAACGCTTTTACAATTTGTACCTCCCCATCTTTAAAAACAGGTTTTGCCGGCTCGTTTTGTTGTGCACGACTATTAAGAGCACACAACTGAATAAGCACCAAACAAACAAAACTTAAACTCAGTTTTTTTCTAATCTTCATTCGTTCAAAAATTTTTACGCAGTCGGTCAATGGCAATACAAAAATCAGCCCCGGACTGCTTTTGTTACAGTTTTTTATGATCTATATCCCCAAAAAACAGGGGTGACAAGCTTATTTTTTTGAAAAGCTAAATATAGCCACACTCAACTTTTATATGATGACGAATGACAGACTTTGTTAATTATTTGTAAGGAATTAAAGTGTAATCAATCCTTTTTAAAATTAAAAGAGCATTTTGTATTTTATTTGCATCAACTATTAACACGACAGTTATGAGACAATTGGTTTGCCCCATATCGAAAGATGTGGTGGATGAAAAAATTACCCGCATAAACGCACTGATCGGTATTTTACTGATAATAACAGCTTTTGTAATGGATTCGTCAATCTTTTTGATTGTGCTGATGGCCGACTTTTTTATGCGTGCTTTTACGCAGGTAAAGCTTAGCCCGATTAGCTATGTTAGTTCTTGTTTGTCGAATGCATTGAATTTAAAAGAGAAACCAATTGCAAAAGCACCAAAGATTTTTGCTGCCCGATTGGGTTTTGTAATGTCGCTAATAATTGTCGGTTTGTTCTTGGCGCAGCTAAACACGGCAGCCATTGTTGTAGCCGGCATGCTGGTATTTTTTGCATCACTTGAGTTTGCTGCAGGCATTTGTATGGGGTGCATTATATACACTTATATCGTACTACCTTTTTATAAATAATTCTACTTAATACAATTTTTCAGTTTTTAGGCTTCTGTTCGTTAACGGAGGCCTTTTTTTTATAAGTCGCGCCAAAGCTGCCCATCAATACTTGAATTAGAATTGTTCGCGCGTACTTTTAAACTGTCTTTAACAAGTTTGCATAAAATAAAAACACTATTTTTCCGGCTTTAATCTTTAACGACTAAAACCATCAATGATAAAAGCAACAAACAAAGTTGCCAGTCCGGCCATGTGGGTTCCAACAGCCTATTTTGCAATGGGTTTGCCTTTTATGGTGCTGGCACAGTCAACGGCTATCATGTATAAAAATATGGGGATCTCGGATTCCAAGATCGCCTTCTGGACCTCGCTGATTATGCTTCCATGGACCTTAAAACCACTATGGAGCCCGGTTTTGGAAATGTTTAAATCGAAGAAGTTTTTTGTTGTTACCAGCCAGTTTATTACCGCAATAACTTTTGCATTGATTGCTTTTGCACTTCCGTTACCCAACTTTTTTGCCTACACCATTGCACTGCTTGGTGTTATTGGTTTTAGTGGTGCCACCAATGATATTGCAACAGATGGTGTTTACCTCAGTGTGCTTTCATCAAAAGATCAGGCCAGATACATTGGCTGGCAGGGAGCGTCGTACAATGTGGGTAAATTTTTGGCCTATGGAGGGTTTGTTACCATCGCCGGAATTCTTGAAAAACAAATGGGCGTGGTAAATGCCTGGGTAGCCGTGATGCTTGGAATTGGTGGCGTAATGGCTTTGGTAGGTCTTTATCACTCGCGTATGCTACCGGGCGGAGAAGCATCAACATCAGAAGTACAAAGTCTGAAAGAAGGATTTGACACACTTTTGGATGTACTCAGAACATTTTTTCAGAAAAAATACATTTACTGGTACATTGCTTTTATCGTATTGTACCGTTTTGCCGAAGGATTTGCCATAAAAATTGCACCGCTGTTTTTTAAAGCTGCCGTTGCCGATGGCGGATTGGGATTAACAACCACCGAAATTGGCGTTGTTTATGGAACTTTCGGAACCGGAGCATTTGTTGCCGGATCGTTATTAGCCGGTTATTTTATTGCACGTCGCGGGTTAAAACGAGCTTTGCTTATTTTAGTTAGCACCTTTAATATTCCCTTTTTGGTGTATGCATTGTTGGCCCATTACCAGCCATCAAGCCTTTTTCTAATTGGCGGAGCAGTGGTATTTGAGTATTTTGGTTATGGTTTTGGTTTTGTTGGACTGATGCTGTTTATGATGCAGCAGGTAGCTCCCGGAAAATACAAAATGGCACACTACGCTTTTGCCACCGGAATTATGAATCTTGGGTTTATGGTGCCGTCGATGCTGAGTGGTTATTTCAGCGACTGGCTAGGCTACAAATTGTTTTTTGCATGGGTGTTGGTGGCCACAATCCCCATATTTATTGCTGCACGATTCGTTCCTTTCGGACACCCCGACAATGTTGATGAAGAAACAATAGAAACAGATAAAAATGACTAAAAATGACTAAAAAAGTAAACATCCCTTTTGAAGAACGCCCGCAAGGTTGCACCGACGCAATGTGGCGTTACTCGCAAAATCCGGTAATTGGCCGCTATGCAATTCCAACATCAAACAGTATTTTCAACAGTGCTGTTGTTCCTTTTGAAGATGGTTTTGCCGGCGTTTTTCGCTGCGATAACAAAGCTGTGCAAATGAACATTTTTTCCGGCTTTAGTAAGGACGGAATCAATTGGGAGATCAATCATGAACCCATTGAAATGGTTGCCGGAAATACGGATATGATCGAATCGGATTACAAGTACGATCCACGTGTTACCTGGATTGAAGACCGCTACTGGGTAACCTGGTGCAACGGCTACCACGGACCAACAATCGG
>NZ_JBFHGM010000224.1:0-8184 GCF_041583095.1 Draconibacterium sp. | reverse complement strand
CATGCAAATATAAACGACAAATTGGCACCCGAATCTGATTCCGAGTGCCAATTTGAACGATTTATACTATTTTTAAAGTAGTGTCTACAGCTCTTCTCTTAGAATTTTGTGCAGAGCAGCGTCAAGTGACGGGCCACGAAGTTTTTTGGCAATAATTACCCCGTTTTCATCAATTAAGTAGTTATCGGGAATTCCGCGAACCTGGTAAATCATACGGTATTTTGAGTTCCATTTCTGGAAATCGCAAATATGATTTGGCCATTCCAGACCGTCTTGTTCAATGGCTGCTTTCCATCTTTCGGGCGAGTCGTCGAGCGACACGCCAAAAACGGTGAATCCTTTGCCAACGGTAAATTTAGCGTCTCTGTATTTTTGGTAGTTGGCAACAACAGTTGGGTTTTCGCGGCGACAAGGACCACACCATGCTGCCCAAAAATCAATCAACACAACTTTGCCTTTTAAGTCGGATAATTTTATGGTTTCACCATTTGGCCCTTTGCCAATCAGTTCGGGTGCTTTATTGCCAATGTTTAAACCAAGTTCCTGGGCATTAATAAAAGTTGTGCCCATAAAAATGATCGCTGCCAGTAAAATAAATCTTTTCATCTTTTGCGTATTGTTATTTCTAAAAAGTTCAAATATAGAATTTTAAGTAGTAACACAAAGCTCCGGATAAAGTTTTAACATCGCGTTTACATTCTTGAAATGTGAGCGCCGAGGGCATTTAAACGGCCATCGATATTTTCGTAACCGCGGTCGATTTGTTCGATGTTATCGATAGTACTGATTCCTTTTGCCGACATGGCAGCAATTAGCAATGCAATACCTGCACGAATATCGGGCGATACCATTTTTGTGGCACGTAAGGTATTTTTTCGGTCGAGGCCAATTACGGTGGCACGGTGCGGATCGCATAGAATAATTTGCGCCCCAATATCAATCAGTTTATCTACGAAGAATAAACGGCTTTCAAACATTTTCTGATGAATAAGCACACTTCCTTTGGCTTGTGTAGCCACTACCAGGAAAACACTAAGTAAGTCGGGTGTCAGTCCCGGCCAGGGCGCATCCGAAATGGTCATTATCGATCCATCGATGTATGAATCTATTTCGTAATGTTCGGTATCTTTAATTAGCAGATCGTCGCCATTTTGTTCAACGTTAATTCCCAGACGGCGAAATGATTCGGGAATAATTCCAAGATGCTCAATACCCACATTTTTAATGTTGATTTCGGAAGCAGTCATGGCAGCGAGGCCAATAAAACTACCCACTTCAATCATATCGGGAAGAATGCGGTGTGTACATCCTGTTAACGATGAAACACCTTCGATGGAAAGCAGATTGGAACCAATTCCTTCAATTTTGGCACCCATGGAAACCAGCATTTTGCAAAGTTGTTGCAGATAAGGTTCGCAGGCTGCGTTGTAAATTGTTGTGGTTCCTTCGGCTAAAACGGCAGCCATTACAATGTTTGCTGTTCCGGTAACCGAAGCCTCGTCGAGCAACATATAAGCTCCGGTAAGTTTTTCGGTAGAAACGGAGTACCATTTGTTTTCGCGGTCGAAATCAAAACGGGCACCCAGCTTTTGTAAACCAATAAAGTGAGTATCAACTCTACGACGCCCAATTTTATCGCCACCCGGTTGCGGAATAAAACCTTGTCCGAAACGGGCCAACAGTGGGCCAATTATCATTATCGAACCACGCAGAACCGCGGCTTGCTGGGCGTATTCCTCAGTTTTTAGAAAATTGATATCGACTTTGGAGGCGTCGAAACTATATTTGCCTTTGGCCAGACGAGCCACCTGAACCCCTAATCCTTTCAGAATCTCGATTAATTTCAGCACATCCCGAATTTCAGGAATATTCTCGATGATCGTTTGTTCGGCAGTTAACAGGGTGGCACATATTATTTGAAGCGCCTCGTTTTTTGCTCCTTGCGGCTCAAGGTCTCCTTTTAACTTAAAACCACCTTCAATTTTGAAAGTCGACATGGGGTGTGATATTATAGCGTATTACCTATTTTTTCTTTTTTACTTTTTTCTTTTTTGGAGCACTAACCAGTGTTTTGGAGTCGGCCAGTTGAGTTCCCTCAGGTACTTTTAATTTTCCACGCGACATTTCTTCCAGATCGCTAAAAATCATGTGGTCCTCAACGGCATCTTTATTCCATGCGAGGTACGATTTTTTCATGTGGTTGGCCAGTTGTTCGATAATGATGTCACGCTCTTCACCTTCAAAGTTATCGGCTTCCTGAATCAAAAGCTCCATGGTGCGGCCGTAGTGTTTGTGCTTTATGCGGTGTTTGGTATAAGGTACCGTATTGGGGCGTTCTTTTAATGATTCCGGCGTTGGCGGATCGTAAGGGTAATCAATGTCAAGTTGAAAATCGGACATAATGGCCAGGTGATCCCAGAGTTTGTGTCTGAATTCCTGAACATCGCGTAAATGAGGGAAAAGGTTGCCCATTACATCGATAACCGTTTGTGCCGATTTGTTTCGTTTTTCGCGGTCTTCGATGGTCATCAGGTAGTCAACCATGTTTTGTATATTTCTTCCATATTCAGGAAGGGCCATTTTTTTTCTCTTGGTATTATAATCCATCTGTAAATGTTTAATGCTAAAAATCTAACTTTCAAGTAAATTGGATTTATTTGCGAAATGATGTTACAAAACTAATCATTTCCCGATAAATCCCGAAGTTTTATTTTTTAGTTCGTTTTTTTGATACTAGAACCTCGATTCTGGATTCTGGATACTTGATCCTCGAAACTCGCGGTTCGTCTTGCTAATCCGTTTATCCTTTAATTTTCAGCTTGGCGAATTTTAGCAGCAACTGTTTCTGTGTACCCGATTTAAAAAACACGGTAGCTTTTATATTTGGTGCAACGCCTTCAATATTAATTACTTTTCCTTCGCCAAAACGTTGGTGCTCTACCACCATCCCGGTTTGTATTTTTTCCGGTGCATCGCCCTGAAAAGTGTTTTGCGCTCTGCTGCTTTCCTTTAACGAAACGAGTTTCTTATTAAAAAAGTTTTGCGACTCGGGTGTTTTAAATGCTCCGGGTGGTTGGCGGCGAACCGGATTTTTGTGATAACGTTCGGGCTGAATGTCGTCGTTATTTTGTGCCCGGCGAGTTGGAGAGGAGTGTGCAGCGATTGCCGAAGTATCGAGAAACTGCTCATCAATTTCTTCGAGAAAACGACTTGGTGTACAAAAATCAAGATTTCCCCAACGGTAGCGCTGGTTGGCATACGAGAACCAGGCGTTTTCTTCGGCGCGGGTTAGTGCCACGTAAAACAGCCGGCGTTCTTCTTCCAGCGTTTCAGGTTTATTGTCGCCGTTTTGGTTCGAAGGGAAAAGGTTCTCTTCCATCCCTACAACAAACACATTTTTAAATTCCAGTCCTTTTGAGGAGTGCACGGTCATCAGTGTCACTTTATCTCGGTCTTCTTCCTTTTCGTTGTCCTGATCGGTAAGCAGAGCCACATCTTCCAGGTAGTTTTCCAGTTTTTCGGGTTCACCGGTTTCTTTGGCGTTTATGCTAAATTCCTGTATACCGTTCAACAATTCCTGGATGTTTTCGTGGCGGCTCAATCCTTCGGGCGACTTGTCGTTATACAATTCTTTCAGAATACCGGTTTGTTCGGCAATGGTTTTGGCCGTATCAAAAGCATCGCTGTCTTGCGACAGTTGCATAAACCTCTGAATTAATCCCACAAAATGCAGAATTTTACCAGCGGTTCCTTTATTCAAATTGGCATGGTTAACCGTTGGCAAATCGCTAATAATCTTCCAAATGGATGTTTCGTTATTAATTGCAGCAGCCTCCAGCTTGGCAAGGGTAGTGGCCCCAATCCCGCGCGCCGGATAATTGATAATACGTTTTAGCGCTTCGTTATCGGCCGGGTTTATCGTCATTCGGAAATAGGAGATGAGGTCTTTAATTTCTTTACGTTGGTAGAAACTTAAGCCGCCATAAATTTTATACGGAATATTTCTTTTTCGCAACGATTCTTCAAAAATCCTCGACTGCATATTGGTACGATACAAAATCGCAAAGTCTTCGTACTTGTAATGATCACGCAATTGCGATTGGGCAATTTCCTGTGCTACCAAAAATCCTTCTTCATTATCGGTCAAAGCCGAAATCAATTTTATAGGTTTCCCGGTGGCGTTTTCAGAAAATACCTTTTTCGGAATTTGCCGTTTGTTTTTGGCAATAATGCTATTGGCAGCGTTTACAATGGTTTGTGTAGAGCGGTAATTCTGCTCCAGCTTAAACACTTTATGCTCGGGGTAGTCCGATTTAAAATTCAGAATATTTTCGATACGCGCACCACGAAACGAGTAGATACTTTGCGCATCGTCGCCCACCACGCAAATGTTTTTATGCCCCGCAGCCAGTTTTTTTACAATCAGGTATTGCGAGTAGTTGGTATCCTGGTACTCGTCAACCATTACGTACCCAAAACGCTCCTGGTATTTTTTCAGCACCTCGGGATGATCGCGAAACAACACATTTGTTTTCAGCAGCAGATCGTCGAAATCCATGGCTCCTGAAAGTAAACAGCGTTTGGCGTATTCTTTATAGATCTGCGCAATTTGTGGCATACGCATGCTTTTATCGGCGCTGCGAATTTCGGTTGAATTTTCGTAAGCGTTGGGCGTAATCAGGTTGTTTTTTGCCATCGAAATACGGCTGGCAACCACACCCGGTTTGTATATTTTATCGTCGAGCTGAAAACTTTTGATGATCGTTTTTATCAAACTTTTACTGTCGGCACTGTCGTAAATTGTAAAGTTTGCCGGGTAGCCGATGGTTTCGTGTTCAAAGCGCAGTATCCGAGCAAATATACTGTGGAAAGTACCCATCCACAGGTAGCGGGCGGTATTTTCGCCTACCACGCTGGCAATACGTTCTTTCATTTCGCGGGCTGCCTTATTGGTAAAAGTCAGCGATAAAATGCTTGACGGTTTGGCGCCTTGTTTTAGCAAATTGGCAATACGGAACGTTAACACACGCGTTTTTCCCGATCCGGCGCCTGCAATAACCAGTGCAGGTCCTTCGGTACGAAGAACAGCCTCTCGTTGGGCCTCATTTAAATTTTGAAGATAATCGAACACTATAGATTTCTTTTTTCAGCTTGCAAATATAAAATACTGACCGAATTAAATGTTTGTTAGCCGATTTCCGTGTGTGGGCGATTTTCGGCAAAACATTCAGCATTCAATCGTAGTAAAACAACAACCGGCGCACCAGGTTGTTCTGTGCGCAAAAATAATGATGTCAGGTGGAATCTTTCCCTTATTACCGGTGTTTTATTAACAAATTATTGGAGGCTTCTGTATTTTGGTGCAGGTTCACTACTTTTGTCTGTAACACCGATTGAAAATCAAATTGATACTTTGGTTCAACTATTTCCAAAGTCCCTTTGCTTAATCATCGGTATTAACTCCCGAAAAAAAATCGGGACAAGCTATTGTAGATTCACAGTTTCGCCTAAGGCTCACTCTGAAAAACAATTGGTTGATCACGCAATTAAATGAAATTTATACGTTAATATTGTATCTTAAAGAGCAATAATTTATGAAGCGAAGTCTTTTTATTGTAACCATTCTGGTATTTTCTTTTTACGCTCTACAGGCACAAATATCTTCGCCCGGAGCCGATGCCATAGATGTAACACAATACCCGGTATTTCCGGAAACCGACGATATTTTTATTTTCTGTAGTAACGACTCCTCAGCTGAAGTTGGTGCTTTAACCGCCACTACCACATTGGCAGGAACAAAAACCTGGTTGTGGGAGAAGTACGATGAAACAAGCGGAGCATTTGATCTGCAGTACCAGACAATTACAGACGCCGCTTCGTCGCAAATAAATGCGCTGGCTGATGGTTGTTACCGGATCACCATCACACAGGGTGCCACGACCGAGATTGACCGCGCTTGGGTTTTTAACAACTGGATGTACGCCGGCGGAGACGTTGCTGTTTCAGACTGCGAACATTTCGTAATGAATGGTGAAATGAAGTCGGCCGTGCTGACGTATTACGATTTAAGCAACAATGCACCTGTTTTTGTGAATAAAGATGTGCAGGTGGAATGGCTGGAAGATGGCGACCGGATTGCTTCGGTACTGAACTTAACGGTTTATGATCCACCAGCAGAAAATACAAACTACACCTTGCGTGTTTACGATAAATTTGGCTGCGATGCACAGGCAACAGTTACCTATGAAACGATTGTTACCAAAGCCAGTTTTACTGCTAGCCCGATGGAAGGCGAAGCGCCGCTTGAGGTTACTTTTTCAAACAATTCGGAAAATGGAACACCGGGTTATTATGAATGGTATTTCTACCGTGATTTAAATGCTATAAAAGCGGATTCGGACGGAACCGGAAATCCGGTTGACAGTATCGATTTTGTAGCTTACGACGATGCACCTGTTTATACCTACGAAAACTCAGGAACTTACATGGTTCGGCTGGTTTCGAAACACCTCTCCGATACTTTGACTTGCGCTGATACCGTTTATATGGATGATTATATTGTGGTAGACTCTTCGGATATTGCTATCCCTAATGTATTTACTCCTAATGGTGATGGTGTTAACGATGAATTTGTTGTTCAATTTCAATCGATGCAAAGTTTAGAGATCAGCATCTTTAACCGTTGGGGTAGGCGTGTGCATTACTGGAAAAGTGGTGACGTGCGTGGTTTTGAGGATACCTGGACCGAAACCGTTTGGGATGGTAGAATTGGAGGGCGTTATGCCAGTCCGGGGGTTTATTTCTACGATGTTGTAGGCACCGGCCGCGATGGCGAAAAGCGCAAGAAACACGGATTTGTTCACCTATTTCGCGAAAAAGATTAGAGGCTAGGATTTCAAATTAGATTTATTATACACATCCTTTTCCCATCATGGAAGGGTGGGAGACAAGAGAGAGGATATAATTCAGAAAATTTTAATCTACTCCCTGTTAATTTCATTCCTGTCGTCAGCAAGTTCTACTGCCGGTGGAAATACATTGTATTCGTCGCCAAACTGTGCCAAAAACTCGATGCTAAAGGCTCTGAACGTATAACTTATTGGCAATAATATTACCGCTCCAATATAGGGGATGGCAATAAGCAGCAAACCTATGCAGCAGGTAATCAGTGCAAAGAAAATAATGGCAATGCCAACTGCAATTCCCAATACAAAAATAAACAGCCCGTAAAGGACAAATGGCAATGCCCTTCTTCCAAACAGCAACAGAAATTTGCCCCAGCCCTTTAATACACCAACACGGTGTTTGTACATGATGGGCACCACAAAGTCTTTCAGAAACAGCGATATGTATCCAAACACAATCAGGTATCCGATAAACAGCAGTATCATTTGTGTAATTCCGGCGAAAATAACCGCCTTGGGAGCATGTGTAAGGTATAAATCTTTACCGGTAACAAAACAGTAGGCGGCAATTAATACAAACACGGCAAAAGCGAACCAGCCCCAAAAGAATTGAAAAATAAAAAGTGAGTTCCCCTGTTTTCGGAAGTCGTGCCAGGGTTTGCTGATTTCGGCTTTGTTGTGCGCAACATTATCCAGAAACATAAATCTTCCGCGCGAACTTACCCAAATAACTACCGAAATTATAAGAAACAGAATAACCAGCCCTACAAGAATAAGGTTGGCCCAAACCGGGTTATCGAGCAGCCAGTCCCAGGCCGTTTGCGGGAAACTGAAAAACTCGTCCCAGTTGGCATTGTTTCCGGTGCTGTTTCCCGATCCGCTACCGCCGCCGCAATCGGTTAGCCCGGCCAGCCAGGCCGTAAGTCCTACTTTCATCCATTTGTTAATGTCGAAGGGTTGGAACAAGGCTTTTTTCATGCGGTCCCAACCTGCAGAAAGTGGTTGACTGTAGCTAATTTGCATGGCAGTAGTTTTTTGGTTTTCTGCAAGTTATAGCATTCGTTAAAAATTACCAAACCAATTGCTCATAAATAGCCTGCACGAGCCCAATCATTATTTTGCCGGCTATTATATTTTGTTTTAATCCTGCATTGCCAATCCTGAAAAATTTTAAACCTCAGCTTGGTATTAGTTTATTTCTATTCCTTATATTTGCTTCCTCAGGCAAACCTTTATTATATTGTGCGTATATTCACGGAGTGTATATGGTATGTGTACT
>NZ_JBFHGM010000223.1:0-8195 GCF_041583095.1 Draconibacterium sp. | reverse complement strand
CCTGGTAAAATTGTACATCGATACATTTTCGAAGGGTAAAAGTTTTCAATATCATTCTGAAAGTGAAACTGCAGCATACCTTCAATCGATTTTTGATGTTGGATATGGGATTCTTGCCATGGAGAAAAATGAATTAGCCGGCGCAATTCTGTTAACACCTTTAAGTTTTGATGAACTGCTGCCCGAAGAAATTGCACACGATTTTGATGTGACACGTTCGGTTTATGTTGCTGAAATGATGGTTGAACAATCAAAACAAGGGCAGGGGATAGGTAAAAGGTTACTGACCTTTTTTCTTGAAGAAGCAGATCGAAACAAGTTTGACCATTCTTTTATAAGGGTTTGGATAGAAAACAAAGCTGCTGTTGGTTTGTACAAAAAAATGGGTTTCGAGGTTTGTGCAACAATCGTTCAGCCCAAATTACTGTCCGATAAAAGTGGTACTTTCGATTTCCAGAAGATCTATCTTCATCAGCACCTCAGCTGATTTTCCGACTCAATATTTATCAATAACTTAAACGATTATGATTGTTGATTTGCTATATGCTGATTATATTCGTTAATATTTTAAAACCCGATTCTCAAGGATATATTACATTATGAACAATTTGATAACCCATACAACCGATTTGATTAACGGAGATGCCGAACAAAAAAAGGCAGAAATCCGCGATTACTTTTTGAAAACATATACGCTCGATGAAAAACTATACGAGCATTTAAAAACCGATGAAGCTTTTTATCGCAGGGCCGATCCGTTGAGACATCCGCTTATTTTCTATTACGGACATACGGCCGTGTTTTTCATTAATAAACTGGTGCTGGCTAAAATTCTGGATCATCGTATAAACTCCCATTTCGAATCTGTTTTTGCCATTGGAGTAGACGAAATGAGTTGGGATGATTTAAACGAATCGAATTATGACTGGCCTACCGTAAAAGAGGTTTTTGAATACCGACAAAAAGTTAAAGAAGAGGTGTTAAAGGTTATCGATTCAACTCCGCTGACTTTACCCATTAACTGGGACAATCCGTTTTGGATTATAATGATGGGAATTGAACACGAGCGGATTCATATCGAGACTTCTTCGGTGCTGATACGGCAGTTACCGCTTGATTTTTTAAAGCCAAATGTTTTCGATGCTCCATGTAAGGAGTCAGGAGATGCACCTGAAAACCGCATGTTAAACGTTAAGGGAGGAGAAGTGATTATCGGAAAACCATACGATCACCGGTTTTACGGTTGGGATGTGGAATATGGTGAGCATCAGGTTGAGGTTGATGATTTTAAAGCATCAGAATTTCTTATTTCGAATGGTGAGTTTCTTGAGTTTATTAATGACGGTGGGTATAAAAAAGAAGAATACTGGACTGAGGAAGGATGGAACTGGTGCCAATACAAAAAAGCTGAAGTTCCATTGTTTTGGCGTAAAGATGCTGATAAATATTTTTTGCGGCTTTTTGATCAGGAAATTGAAATGCCATGGAACTGGCCTGTTGAGCTGAATTATTTGGAAGCAAAAGCTTTTGCCAACTGGAAAACAAAACAAACAGGGAAAACATATCGCCTGCCAACTGAGGCGGAATGGTATCGACTGGCGGAACAAAACGGTATAAACGATGCTAATTTTGCAACAGTGCAGGCAAATATTGGTTTCGAGAAGTTTGTGTCGCCATGCCCGATAAATCAATTTAAACAAGGTGATTTTTATGACATCATCGGAAATGTTTGGCAATGGACCGAAACACCGGTCACGGGTTATCCGGGGTTTAAAGTGCACCCTTTGTACGACGATTTTTCAACGCCAACTTTCGATGGTAAACACAACATGATAAAAGGTGGTTCGTGGATTTCAACCGGAAACGAAGCTACCTGGCATGCCCGTTATGCCTTTCGCCGCCATTTTTATCAGCATGCCGGATTTCGATTGGTGGAGTCTGAAAATCCATTGATTATCCGAAACGATTCATACGAAACGGATGCGGAAGTGGCACAATCGTGTGAATTTAATTATGGAAAGCCGGTTTTGGGCTTCGATAATTTTCCAAAATGTATTGCCGAAATCTGTAAACAATATGCTGGCGATCAAAAGTTGCTGAAACTGCTCGATTTGAATTGCGATACCGGACGAACAGCTTTTGAATTGTGCGATTCCTTTAAACAGATAACAGCAATTGATTTTTCGGCACGTTTTATACGAATGGCAATTCATTTGCAGGAACAAGGCTTTGTTCGCTATATCACAAAAGATGAAGGTGAATTGGTGCAATATAACGATGTGCAATTATCAGATCTTGGGTTGAATGCGAAAGATAACCTGCAATTTATGCAGGCTGATGCCAACAATCTGAAACCAATTTACAGTGGCTACGATGTAATTTTAGCCATAAACTTATTGGAAGAATTATATAATCCGAAACATTTTTTGACAAGTATTCACGAACGATTAAATACCGGAGGAATTTTTATTTTGGGTTCAGGCTACGACTGGGAAAAGAACAATATAAAACGCGAAAACTGGCCGGGAGCGTTTAAGCAGGATGGAGAGCCGGTAACATCCTTTGAAGGCATAAAAGCACTGCTGCAAGATAATTTTGAATTGGTGAACGAGCCAGTTAGCCTGACAGCGGCAAAAGCAATATCATCCCGTAATATTGAAATTTCGGTGGTTGAAATCTCAGTTTGGCAAAAGCTATAAAGAGCAAGTAGAAAGAAAAGAGAAGCCCGAAGTTCGATGAAATACTCAAACTCCGGGCTTCTCTTTTTAAGCTAACCGGCATATCAGTATTTTGTTGAAACCCTCAACGCATTTTCGGCTTTTTTACTTCTTTAAACGATTTTGAAATATAGTCCCAGTAATCTTTATGAAATTTCACATCTGATTTTCCAAGGATATCATGATAGGTTTTTGGCTCATCATCAGGATGGAAAATCTTTAGCCCCATATCTTCGTACAATGCCGAAACCTCAGGGTGAAACTGTACGGCAAAAACATGTGGGTATGTGCTGTGCACAACTCCTTCAATAATTTTTCCGTCGGGCGACAAACAGGTTACTTCCAAACCTTTTCCCAGCTTTTCGATGGCCTGGTGGTGACTGCTGTAAATGCGCGGTGTAGCCTTTTTCGACACTTTTATGGTTTCTCCAAAAAACGGGTTGTCAGTAAATTGTATCGTGTGCAGGTTAATGCCCATAAACAGCGAATCTTCTTCAATTAACTGCCAGTAGTTGCGGTGCATGTTGGCACGGCCAATGGAAACGGTTTCTTCGGGTGTTTCGGCATTGTAAATTTCCGCAGGAATATCCTGAATCAATGTCCCGCCGGTACCCACATTCATGGTTTGCATGCCCAGGCAAAACCCTGTTACCACATAATCGGGCCGCTCGGCAAGGAAGGGTTTAAAGGACTCGTTTTGATAGCCTCCCAGCAAATGAAACATAAACGTGGTTTCGTAATAATGCCGGGCCGGAGTGTATACTCCCGATTTTGTATTTTCTTCGCCATAAATGGCAGGCGGAATATCGGCACCACCAAAAAAGATAATCCCGATTGAGTTATCGAAAACCTTTTTCAGCTGGGCGCTAACATCATTTTCCCTGTATAAATTTGTTTCGTTCAACTCGCCGGTAATTTCGTGCAGAAAAAAGTTATCAAGGCCGTTTTCGTT
The DNA here is from genome assembly GCF_041583095.1 of Draconibacterium sp. Classification (NCBI taxonomy): domain Bacteria; kingdom Pseudomonadati; phylum Bacteroidota; class Bacteroidia; order Marinilabiliales; family Prolixibacteraceae; genus Draconibacterium; species Draconibacterium sp. The sequence continues at coordinate 4,526 of NZ_JBFHGM010000223.1, read as the reverse complement.
TATGTAGTCCTTCGTTTTTGTGTAATCGCTGTTCTGTTTTTCGTAATAAACACCAACAAATTTTACCTTGTTCTTTTTTACTTTCAGAATACTGTTCTCAGTAAGGTATTGAATGGTTTTTATGCGATTAACAGTGGGATCGCAAAGAATAATGTATTTTTTGCGGGTATTAAAGTCGGTATCGAAAAATTGTTGTGCAAATGAGTTGCTTACCAGCAGAAATGCAAACAGAAGTAAAAGCAGCTTTTTCATGAAATAATATTAATTTATTTTTTTTTGACCAGAGTTTTTCAACACCAAAATTAAAAGATTAACACTTCCAACAATGCTTTGAACAAGGTATTTAAATAAAACATAATTTAGGCACTACTCCTCCTATAAACTTTGTACATTTGTCTAATCATATAAAAAGAAAAAAGGTTATGAAGTTCAATTTTAAATCATCTTACCTGGTATTGGGTGCTGTTGTGTTAATTGTTTTGCTGCTTTTTGGCGGCCGCATGTTTAAAATATTAAAGCCGGGTGAAAAGGCTGTAATTTTTAAGCCTTACACCACAGGTTTGGATAAGGATAATATTTTTGGTGAGGGATTCCATATTATAGCTCCATGGAACGAACTGGAGGTATATAATGTGCGCGAACAACAGCGCGATGAAACAATGGATGTGCTCGACAAAAACGGACTTTCTGTTAATGTGGATGTTACCGTACGTTTTAATCCATCGTACAGTAAAATTGGTTTTTTGCACGAGCAGTTTGGAGTTAACTTTATCAATGTGTTGGTTATTCCTGAAGTTAGGTCATCGGTACGTCAGGTTGCCGGTCGTTATACTGCCGAAGAAATTTATTCTACAAAAAGGGCAGAAGTGGAGCAGACAATCATTACAGAAACAAAAAAAGCATTAAGTGCAAACTTTATTGATATGCGTGCTTTGTTAATCCGGTCGATTAATCTACCCGCTCAGATAAAAGGTGCGATTGAAAATAAATTGCAGCAGGAACAGGAAGCGTTAGCCTACGAATTCCGTTTGAAGCGAGAAGAGTCAGAAGCAGAGAGACGCAGAATTGAGGCTGAAGGTATTGCCAATTATAACCGCATTATTGATGCGAGTTTAACCGATGCGATCTTAACTCAGCGTGGTATTGAGGCAACAACATCGCTGGCCGAGTCGCCCAATTCGAAAGTTATTGTAATTGGTAGCGGAAAAGACGGACTGCCTATTATTTTAGGAAATAATTAGAAGCTTTAAATAAGTTAAAAAGCGAGCTGGTATTTACCGGCTCGTTTTGGTTACGAGAATATTATCAAAGCTAACTTGTCAACCCCTATCGTAACTTCGTTCCGATTGTCTCCGTCAGCTGACAGAGGACAGGAGCGCCGAAGAAGCGACAGGGGGTGAGATTGAAAATGTTAATTTATTAAGCATGAAAAAAATCAAAAATCCCTGGAAAGATCCTAAGAACATTGGCGAATACAATTGTTTTGCCTGTTCGCCATACAACAGTGCGGGCCTCCAGCTCGAGTTCTGGGAAGATGATGCAGAGATTATTACAAAATGGAAGCCGGAGCGAAGTTACGAAGGCTGGATTGGTGTTTTACACGGTGGAATTCAGGCTACTCTACTCGACGAAATCGGTGGGTGGGTGGTTATGTTGAAACTAAAAACTGCAGGCGTTACCACTGATATGCAAGTGAACTATTTAAAGGCAGTGAAAGTTTCGAAAGGCGAAGTAACCATAAAAGGAAAACTGGTATCGCACGAAGGACGCACAGCAAAAATAAGTGCATCGTTGTACGACGGAAGCGGTGAGGAGTGTGCAAAAGCAGAGCTCTCGTACTTTGTTTTTCCTGAGAAAATAGCCAAAGCACGTTACCAATACCCCGGTATTGAGGCCTTTTACGATTAATGGTTCTGCAGCCTCTGTCGTGCAGAAAAGTTGAACTAATATGAAAGGAAACTATTCTTCTTCGTCGTCGAATTCAGAAGTATAGTCTAACATATCGTCATCTTCATCTTCATCGAACTCGTCGTAAATAGAATATTTATGTTTTGAACTTTTTTCACGGGAACCTCCGTGTTTCTTTTGTTTTCGGTCGAATTTGTCCAATTCGGGGTGTCGGGTTTTGTTCACTTTCTTTTTCATCACGTCAGCAAACCAATGTCATTAATTGTAAAACTGTTATATTAATTAAATTTACGAAAGCAAAATAGAAAAAAAATAAATAAAACAATTCATTCGTTTATTATTTTTCGCAAATTGTGTTTTTATACGAAAGTATTTGTAATATGTTATCAATGAGTAGATTAAAAAACATTCTATTTTTAGTAATCTGTGGAATGTGCTGGATTGGCACATTGGCACAAGATAATAAGCGTTCAGACAAGCTGTTTGAAGAGGCCAGAAAGTACTATGTGGAAGATAGTTATCCGGCAGCTATTGAAGCTGCTGACAAGATTTTACAGAAAGATCCGGAGTACGCACCGGCGCATCTTCTTTTGGCTGAAATTTATAAAGATATCGACTCATCGCGGCTGGAAATAAAGCACTTGTCAAAAGCCGTGGAACTGGATGATAACCCGCTTATCGATTTCAGACTAGGGGAAGCTTTTTACAAACTAGGCATGTATTCTGAAGCACTCAGTTTTTACGAAAAGTACACAGAAAATAAAAATATCCCCGAAAAGCGGCAGTTTCTTTTGGCCTGTAAAATAGCCAGTTGTCGTTTTGCCATAAACAGCATCGAGAATCCTGTAGCATTTGAGCCCACTAATTTGGGTGAGGAGATAAACACCGCCAACGATGAATACTGGCCTACGCCTTCATTAGATGGAAAACATCTGGTGTTTACCCGATTGATGAAAGACGGTGGCCGGGCACAGGAAGACTTTTTTATGGCCGAGATCGATTCTTTCAACTGGGACAATGCCGTGCCAATGAGCGATGTAAATACATCAGATAACGAAGGTGCACAAACATTATCCGCCGATTCAAAAATACTGTTCTTTACCGCCTGTAACCGCGAAGACGGATTGGGAAGTTGCGATATTTATTTCTCGCGGTTGCTTGAAGGAAAGTGGACTGAGCCGAAAAATGCAGGCGCGCCGTTAAACACTTCGTCGTGGGAAGGACAACCTTCGTTGTCGTCGGATAACCGTTTCCTGTATTTCTCAAGTAACCGGACAGGGGGAAAAGGACAAAAAGACATCTGGAGAATTGCTTTTAACGGTTTTTCTGCCGAAGGCGCACCGCAATGGGGAAAGCCTGAAAACATGGAGGCGCTGAATACTTCAGGCGATGAGATTTCACCGTTTATTCATGCCAATAACCATAATTTTTACTTTGCTTCCGATACACATGTTGGTATGGGAGGACTTGATTTGTTTACCGCCGAAATAAACGAAAACGGCAAGGTGGAGAACCTGAAAAATATGGGCTACCCAATAAACACCTACAAAGATGATATGGGCCTGACCATTAGTTCGATTGGTGATATTGCCTATTTTTCGTCGGCAAGAGAATCGGATAACGGGCTTGATATTTTTTCGTTTAACCTCGATCGTGGTTTGCAGCCGCGACCTGTTACTTATATCAAGGCAAAAGTTACAAACAAGACAAGCAAACAGCCGGTTATGGCCGATATCGAACTGCTTAACCTGAATTCTGCCGTAAGTGAGCCGCGCATCGAAAAGGCCGATGAAAATGGCCAGATTATGCTTGCACTGCCTGTTGGGCGCAATTATGCATTTAATGTTTCGGAAGATGGATTTATGTTCTATTCTCAATCTATGCGCCTGGCTGACGAGAATTCCCTGACCGATCCGTTTATTCTGAACATTGAATTGGAGCCGATAGAATTAGGGGCAGAAATGGATCTTCACAATATTTATTACGAAACCGACTCGTTTGCCATTCTTTCCGAATCGGAACCGGAACTTCAGAAGCTGGTTGACTTTTTGAAAAACAACAGTGGCTTAAAAGTCGAGATTCAGGGACACACCGATAGTTCGGGTAATCCGGAAAGTAACCTTGAACTTTCGAAATTAAGGGCAAAATCGGTGGTTGACTACCTCGTTGAAAATGGTATTCCAGGCGGTCGTTTGCAATCGGAAGGATATGGCGATACAAAACCTGTAGCTACCAACGAAACGGTTGAAGGACGTCGCTTAAATCGTAGAACAACGATTAAGATTATTGCCAAATAAAGTTTTTTGGATCCTAACTTTGTTAGTTGTTTCATTTGTCTAATTTTATGGAGAAAACCAAAGATTTGATAAATGAAACAGCTGCTTTGTACCGCATTCTTATTGGTGTGTCATTTTTTTACCGCATCCTCACAAGAAAATTATCTCAATCAGTGGCCATCGTTTCGGGGGCCGTTTGCTAAAGGTTTTGTTGAAAATGCAAAAACGGTTAGTAGCTGCAATATAGAAACCCGAGAAAAAGTGCTCTGGAAAGCTCCGATACCCGGCATAGGTCATTCCAGTCCGGTCATTTGGGACGATAAAATATTCAATTCAACAGCT
>NZ_JBFHGM010000222.1:0-8262 GCF_041583095.1 Draconibacterium sp. | reverse complement strand
CATTTGGTCGTAAGAAAATCCTGCCGTCTTTTTAATTTTCGATTCACGATGATTTTCCGATTCGCGAACAAACAAAGCTTCAGTGGCTCCCAGGTTATGCGCCAGCCGAATGATTTTGCCGATATTCTCAGAATTCGACAGGTGCCAGGCCGCGATAATTATTGCACTGTTATCAGGGAATTTCTCGTCGTCTTTGGTATTAAAAAACTCTACGGAATTGGTGTTCATGATAATAAACCGGCTTTTCTTCGTTACTGTAAATAGTATTAAAATACTACTTTTGTACAAATGGTGAATTGCCAAAAATAAACAATAATAAACGAATGAAGATTTCTGTTCAATACCTGTTGCTTTTAGTGCTAATAATTTTTGTTTCATGCGGCCCGTCGGATGAAGATAAGGCGCGTGTAAAGATCGATCTGGCTAAAAACCTGCTGGCTAAAAACGATACGGCTGAAGCGATTCGTCAGTTAGACAGTATTCCAAAACTTTACCCCGAAGCAATGTATTCGGCCAATGCGGCAAAAAACCTGTTGCAGGAGGTTCGTTTTCAGGTGATGCAGCGGAAAGAGGCTGAACTTGATTCGGTAGAAGTACAGGTTGCAGAGCTGGAAAAATCGTTTGTAAAAGAAAAGACCGAGTTCGACCGGTATGCTCAATATACACATAAACGCCAGACTTTTACCCGGGCGTGGGATCGTTCGTATATTCAGGTGCATTTGGATGAGCGCGGCGAGCTGTATTTAAGCAGTAATTATCATGGCGAAAATTGGTTGAATCACACCGGGCTTCGGGTGTACGACAGTGGAGACGATGCTAAAACCGAAGAGATTCCTGTTGGTTCGGTTGATAACCACCGCAGCGATTTTATGGAAGCCAAATGGGAAAAGGTATCGTACCGAAACGGCAAAGACAATGGCGTAATTGAGTTTATTGCCAATAATGTAGACCGCAACCTTAAAGCTGTTTTTCTGGGTAAGGAATACTATTATATTATTCTGGAAACCTACGACAAAGAAGCTGTTCGCGATGCACTGGCTTTATCGAAAGCCATAAAAAAACGCAATAAACTGGAGCAGGAGATTAAAGCGCTGGGTGAAAAGATTAATATTCAGTGATTAACAATATGGTTTCAGGTTATGTCGTTTATTTCTTTGCTTCAAGCAATACCTCTTTCAATAAATATCATGAAATGTTGGCCTTTTTATGACCCAAAATGGAAATAGTAAACAGGCACGTGCAATCAGAAGTGTGAGAAGGGTGCATCGCATAACCGGAATTGTTCTGTTTGTGGCTTTTATTTTTATGTCGATTTCTGGCCTATTACTGGGGTGGAAAAAGAACAGTGGTGGTCTTATATTGGCAAAATCGGAAAAGGGCACTTCAACAGAACTCAGCGAATGGTTGCCGATCGACAGTTTGAATGCAATAGCTTTTCAGGTTTTTCGTGATTCTATTTCTACAGTGAAGATGCCCGAATTGAACCGAATAGATGTTCGCCAGAACAAAGGGATGATAAAATTTGTATTTGAGGAAGGTTATTGGGGCATTCAGCTTGACGGAGCAACTGGAGAACTTTTGCAGATTGAACGTCGTTGGTCGGATCTCATCGAGAATGTTCATGATGGCTCTATTCTCGACCACTGGTTTCGTACCAATGGCGGGCTGAAACTAATCTACTCAAGCATCACCGGTTTGGCGCTGCTACTATTTAGTATTACCGGATTTTGGTTGTAGTACGGGCCAAAACGGATGCGCAGAAAAATGGAACGCTGATGACACTGATTTAGTGGATTCGCGATGGTTTTCTTCTAAAATATTTGACGATTTATGAAAATTCTGTTAATGTCACACAGACATTTGCCAAATTTTGTTCCGTCAGGTCTCGTCCGACGGACACGCCATTAAAAACATGTCAGCAAAGGTTTGTCAGCCGGACATTAGTTGGCAGAATGTTCGGGGAAGCAATGTCGGTCAGACATTCGATGAAAAATCAGTTTGGCGAATCTCGTCAGTCAGACATTTGGTGAAAAACCTTTCGCCGGGCACTTGTCTGGCAGACAAACAATGAAAGAAGCTTCAGCCAATACTTGTCTGGCAGACGTTTCTTCTTTTGCCTCAGGGGTAAAACAAAATCCAGGGAATTTACAGACTAGCCTTTACGTTTGATCTTTAATTTCTGCCCGATATACAATCCGCGGTCGTTTTTCAGCTCATTTAACCGCATAATCTCATCAGCCGAAATTCCTGCATATTTCTGGGCAATGTCCCATAAGGTATCGCCTTTACGCACGGTGTAATATTCAAAATTCGGATCAAGAGGTTTTGTTGTGCGCGTTGTTGTTGGTGTTGACGATTTCCCGATCGAAGCCTGTTTTTCAGCAAAACTCATGGCTGCAACCTGCTCGTACTTTTCCTTGTCTTTTTCAGGAACGTAAATGGCCAGTTTCTGGCCCACACGAATGATATCGCGGTTAATGTTGTTCCAATACCGTAAATCGGAAGTACGCACATGAAACCACGACGATATAAATCCAACATTGTCGCCCGCTTTAACGGTGTAAACTACCTTTGCTTTCCCTTTAATGTCAACAGGCGTAAAGTAACTGCTGTTGCTGCTTGCTGGGTCCATTAAGGTATTGTTGGGGAAGTATTTGTTGCGCTCGAAAGCAAAAATTGCTGTATCCAGGTCAACAAAATCCAAAATCACATCATTCGGTAAAACCAACGGATATGGCTTGCTTTCTTTGGCCGGAATCACATCGCGGCGGTACATCGGATTTAATGCACGTAATTCTTCCTTTTCGATGTGTAGTTTTGCACTTACCTGGTCAAAATGCAGGTAGTCGTTCACCATCACGGTATCAACCGACAGTTCGATCTCCGGGAAACGCGGTACTAAGTTGTGCTCCTTATAATATTCGAAAGTATAAGTTGCCGCAATAAATGCCGGAACGTAACCTCTGGTTTCGCGTGGCAACCGATAATAAATTTCCCAGTAATTTCTTTTTCCTCCCGAGCGGCGGATGGCACGGTTTACATTTCCGGGGCCACAGTTATAAGCGGCAATGGCTAAATGCCAGTCGCCATATATATCATGAAGTTTTGTAAGATAACGGGCAGCGGCATCGGTGGCTTTTATCGGGTCGCGGCGCTCGTCAACAAACGAGGTAATTTCAAGTTTCATGTTGCGGGCAGTGCCGTACATAAATTGCCACAGTCCGTTTGCGCCAACCCGCGAGCGTGCCGTTGGATTTAGTGCCGACTCAATAATAGCCAGGTATTTAATTTCCAGCGGCATGTCGTATTTATCCAGCGTTTCCTCAAAAATAGGGAAGTAATAGGCCGATAAACCAAGCATCACTTCAACCAGGTCGCGACGTTTTTCGGTGTACATCTTTATGTAGTTATTTACCACCGAGTTGTACGAAAGATCAACAACCTGTTCAATTTCTTTTAAACGGTTGATGTAAACCGAGTCGGGCAGGTTTTTTGGGTAATCGAGTGTTCTTACTTCCGAATTGTCCAAATCAAAACGATTCTGAATATCCCACGAGCTCATCATGCTGTCCATCTGATCCGAGAAAATAGGATTCAGCATATCATCAACATCCAATGTGTTAAAACCGGTAGTGTCTGCTTCCAGTTTCAGGTCATCTAATGTAAGCGCGGTGTCAACTTCCTGCGCCAAGGCGTTGGTAAAAAGTAATAGCGAAAATATATAAATGATAATGTGTTTCATCTTAAAAAGTAAAAGTACAACTTACACCATAAACGCATTGAAAATCCTGGTATTGCATTGTAGGCTGCCAGTTAAATGTAAGGTCTTCGCTGATATCAAAATCGTACAAGTGCGCATCTACACTGGCATCGATAATGTTCAGTCCGTAAAATCCAATAATACTGATAATTAGCAAATCGCGATTACGCCGGTAATAACTTCGTTGTTTGTCGAGCCCGGTTTTAAAATTGTTGTAATACGTAGGATTATTTAAGTCGTAATACTGTGTGGCTTCCAAATCCATATACGAATTTGTTGGATCCTCCGGTCCGTATGGTCCGGGGCCGTCGGTTAAATCTGCGTAGGCCTGACGCATAATTTTATAGTTGTCGTTGTTCCAGTGAATAAAATAACCGATGGTTCCAAAACCGGCATAAATCAACGGAATTTTCCAGTATTTTTTGTTGTAGGCCTGTCCAAGTCCCGGCAAAAAAGTTGAATAGAGGGTGGCTTTTTTAGGCGAATGTTCAACCTTCGTGGTTACTTCATTTGCCTGTGTAATAAAAGCAGAATCCTGCGCAGTGGTTTGCCCCAGCAAATTAAAACTGAAAAACAATGGCAGGCTAAAAAGCAATATTTTTGAAAAAAAAACGCGTTTAATCACACTAATAATTTTGCGCAAAAATAGAAAATACCCTTAGTAATTGTGTGATTCTTAAGGTTTATTTTTGATTTTCAAATATTTTAACAATTCTTTCCAGGTCGGCTTCCGACTTAAAAGGGATGGTAATCTTTCCTTTTCCTTTCTCATTCATTGAGAAGTCGATATGTCGGCTGAAAATCTTGTCAAGCTGTGTTTTTATAATCTTGAATTCTTTTGGGAACTTAGGTTTTTTAGTATCGCTTGTTTTGTCTTCCGTAGAGTTTAAATCACGAACAACTTCTTCCACTTTCCGAACCGAAAGCCCGTGTTTTATAATCTGCTCGAAGATCATGATCTGCGTATCGGCATCATCAATGTTAATGATGGCGCGTGCATGACCCATCGATATTTCTTTGTCGATTAATCCTTTCTGAACAATGGCCGGAAGTTTTAACAAACGCAGGTAGTTGGCAATTGTAGAGCGTTTTTTACCTACACGGCCACTCAGTTCTTCCTGCGTGTATTCCAACTCATCCATCAGGCGTTGGTAGCTTAGTGCAATCTCAATGGAGTCGAGGTCTTCGCGCTGAATGTTTTCCACCAACGCCATTTCCAACATTCCATCGTCTTTGGCTTTGCGCACATAAGCCGGTATTTTATTCAGTCCTGCCAGTTGCGATGCTCTGAAACGACGCTCTCCGGCAATGATCTGGTATTTGTTGTCGCCAACTTTTCGTAAGGTAATGGGCTGTATCAATCCAATTTCTTTGATAGAGGCTGAAAGCTCTGCCAGTGCCTCTTCGTCAAATTTCGTGCGGGGTTGAAAAGGATTTGCTTCAATCTTGCTTAATTCAATTTCATCCAGTCCGGCGCCTTGCTGCATTTTTTCAGCATCGTCGATCAATGCGCCTAATCCTCTTCCAAGTGCATTCCTTTTTGCCATCATACTTACTTAAGAATGTTTAATTTATAACAACATTGTCTTTCGACATTTTAGTCATGGCATTGCGCTGTAATATTTCGCGCGCCAGGTTCATGTGGTTAATTGCTCCTTTCGAGCTTGCATCGTAAAGTACCACAGGTTTTCCGTAGCTGGGTGCTTCACTTAATTTTACGTTACGTTGAATTACAGTGTCGAATACCATTTCCTGGAAGTGGTGTTTTACTTCTTCCAACACCTGGTTCGACAGGTTTAAACGGCCGTCGTACATGGTAAGCAGGAATCCTTCGATTTCCAGTTCCGGGTTCAAACGGTTCTGAATGATTTTGATGGTATTCAGCAGTTTTCCAAGTCCTTCCAATGCAAAATATTCGCACTGAACCGGAATGATAACAGAATCAGACGCAGTAAGGGCATTTACCGTAATTAATCCCAATGATGGTGAGCAGTCGATAAAAATAAAATCGTACTTGTCTTTTATCGTTTCCAATGCTGATTTTAGCACTTTCTCGCGGTTCGGCAGGTTTAGCATTTCAATTTCAGCACCAACCAAATCAATGTGAGACGGAATTATATCCAGGTTATCGATGCCTGTGTGTAAAACCGCTTTTTCGGCTTCGATTTCATTTACAATACATTCGTAGATACTCGATTGCACATTCCTCAGGTCGAATCCTAAACCCGATGTGGCATTTGCCTGCGGGTCGGCGTCAATAATCAGAACCTTCTGTTCAAGTACTGCCAGACTTGCAGCCAGATTAATTGTTGTGGTTGTTTTACCAACTCCTCCCTTCTGGTTTGCCAACGAAATTATTTTTCCCATTTATAGCGTCTTTTATATTCTTGAGCGGTTTCAAAGTTAACAATTTACCATTAACCAAAGTGAAATTTTAGGGGCAGGCCGGGGGATAATTTGGTAAGCGCTTGGATTTGAACAGAAAAGCGCTTAAATTTTTTGAGATTTCATTTCTTTTTTCAGCTGTGTTTTATCAACCGGAACAACACCGACTTTTTCGCAAACCAATCCGCCTGCCAGGTTCGACATCAGCGCCATTATTTTTGGAGAAAGCCCTGCTGCCATTGCCAGACTAGCCACTCCGATTACCGTATCGCCGGCTCCCGAAACATCAGCAATATCGCGAATTGCAACCGGGTAATATTGTTCTTCTTCACCATTGATGATAAAAACTCCCAGTTCTGAAAGTGTTATGAGTATCAACTTTAATTGGTGCTCTGCTTTAAAGGTTTCAGCTGCCTTTTTCAGGTTTTCGAGGTCGCCTTTTTTTAGCGGGAACCTTGTACCTTCAACAAACTCTTTAAAGTTGGGCTTAAAAAGCGATACATTTTTATAGTTGCTAAAGTTTCGCTTTTTTGGATCAACAGAGGTCGGGATGCCTTTCTCCTGCGCCAGTTCGTTAATGGTTTTAAATAAATTTGGCGTAACCACACCTTTGTCGTAATCAACAAAAACGATCACATCAACCGGATGTGTTTCCATTTCTGTTTTTATAGCATTGATCAATTTCTTTTCCATTTCTTCCGAAATGTAATCAATTGATTCTTCGTCGATTCGTACGATTTGTTTACCGGAACTAATTACCCGGTTTTTTACCGTTGTATTTCGCGACGGATCGATAAATATCCCCTCGGAAGAGACTTTGCGTTTGTCTAAAAGATTTAGGAATTCTTTACCGTTGTCGTCGTCGCCAACCACCGCAAAAAGTTTTGGAGTAGCTCCCAGTTCCTGAATATTTCGGGAGACGTTTGCCGCGCCGCCAAGACGGTTTTCGCGTGTTGTAACGGATACAATCGGCACCGGAGCTTCAGGAGATAAACGGTCAACTTTTCCCCAAAGATAGGTGTCAACCATAGCGTCGCCAATTACAATGGCGCGTATTTTTGAAAACCGGTTGAATATTTCGTCTACTTCTGCTTTATTCACACAACGATGTTATGAGCACAAAATTAAGAAAAAACAACGGTAGGCAAATGTAAAAACCAGAAACTTATTCTGTTTTTATAAAATTGTTGAGAGTAAAATGTTTTGTGGGAGAGTTAGATATTGGATACTAGATACTTGATTTTGGATCCTGGATGCTTGATATTGGTTGCTGGATTGTCCTGTGTTTGTTATGCAGGATCAACATCGATATTAAAAACGCAACTGCTGTTTGATGGGAGATGCCTGACTGCTTTTACGGCAGCGGTGATTTCTTTTTTTACAAGATCAAGATTGAGTTTTCGATCAATTTTTATCCAGATCTCTTTGTGGTGCCACAGTTGAATACGGCTGATCAGTGGATATTCCGGCCCCATAACAATCAGCTGTTTATGTTTTTTTAGTTGCTGTGCCAGTTGGTTGGCAGCCCGGTCGACGCTTTGAACATTTTTGTGTTTCACCACAATTTTCACCAGGCGGAAGAATGGCGGATATTTAAACAGCTGGCGTTCTTCAAACTGCTCTTTTAACGTGCCCTGATAGTTTTGATCGCGAATTAGTTGAATTAGCGGATGATCGGGCTGCGAGGTCTGAATCACTACTTTTCCTTGTTTGTGCTTTCGTCCGGCGCGGCCAGCCACCTGCGAAATAAGCTGGTAAGCACGTTCGTGTGCCCTGAAATCGGGGAAATTGATCAGGTTATCGGCATTTAAAATTCCCACTACACTCACATGTTCAAAATCCAGTCCTTTGGTCACCATTTGAGTCCCGACCAGGATATCTGTTTTTCGCTCTTCCAGGTTTTTAACGATTTTGGCAAATGCATTTTTCGACTGCGTGGTATCCAAATCCATACGCGCAATTCGTGCATTTCGGAACAAGGGTTTTAGCTCGTCCTCAATTTTCTCGGTACCGTAACCCCGGGTTTTTAATTCGGGCGAACCGCAATTGTCGCATTTGTCGGGCAGCTGGTAACTAAACCCACAGTAGTGGCAACTTAACCTCCGCTTGTATTTATG
>NZ_JBFHGM010000221.1:0-8340 GCF_041583095.1 Draconibacterium sp. | reverse complement strand
GAAGAAAAAGCAATATTGATGTGCGACCAGTCGGATGCCATTCCGAGACTCGGAATCAAAAAATTTAACTGGTGGAGCGAAGCATTGCACGGCTATGCCAACAACGATAATGTAACTGTTTTTCCGGAACCCATTGGAATGGCGGCTTCGTTTAACGATGAATTGCTGCTTCAAATTTACGATGCCGTTTCGGATGAAGGACGGGCCAAATACAACGAATGGATCAACGCCGGAAACGAAAACAAACGATTTTTGAGCCTTTCGGTGTGGACACCAAACGTAAATATTTTCCGTGATCCGCGCTGGGGACGTGGACAGGAAACCTATGGCGAAGATCCATACCTGACTTCGCGCATGGGCGTTTCGGTGGTGAAAGGTTTGCAGGGACCGGCCGATGCCAAATACCGCAAATTGCTGGCTTGTGCAAAACACTTTGCCGTGCACTCGGGGCCGGAATGGAGCCGACATGAGCTCAACCTCAATGATATTAGTCCTCGCGAATTGTACGAAACGTATTTACCCGCTTTTAAAGCATTGGTGCAGGATGCCGATGTGCGCCAGGTAATGTGTGCTTATCAGCGCCTCGACGATGAACCTTGTTGCGGAAACACACGCCTTTTGCAGCGCATATTACGCGACGAGTGGGGCTATCAGTACATGGTAGTTTCAGATTGCGGTGCTGTTACCGATTTTTTTACAACACACAATGTCTCGTCCGATGCGGTGCATGCAGCCTCCAAAGCGGTTTTGGCCGGTACCGATGTGGAATGTGTTTGGGAAAATTATCCATATATGAATCTTCCCGAAGCGGTTGAACGCGACCTGATAAAAGAAGAAGTTATTGATAAAAGCGTGGTGCGTTTGTTAACCGGGCGTTTTGATCTGGGCGATTTCGACGACGATGCCATTGTTCCCTATGCTCAAATTCCGCCATCGGTTTTAAACAACGAAAAACACCGCCAACTGGCACTCGACATGGCCCGGCAAACCATGACACTTCTTCAGAATAAAAACCATGTGCTGCCTTTATCAAAAAAGACAAAAAAGATTGCTGTGATTGGCCCCAATGCCAACGACGAACCTATGTTGTGGGGAAACTACAACGGAACTCCGGTTCGCACTATTTCTATTTTGGAAGGCATTAAAACCAAACTTCCGGAGCAAAAAATACTATACGATAAAGCTTGTGATTTGGTAGAAGATAAAGTAACCGAAAGTTATTTTAACCAGTGCAGTTTTGAAGGCTTACCGGGTATTAAGGCCAGGTATTGGAACAACCCCGACCGTGAAGGCGAGGTGGTAACAACTGACCAAATTGTAAACCCGATTAAAAAGACCACAGCCGGACAGCACGAATTCGCCTCGGGCGTTAAACTTGAAGGATTTTCGGCCATTTACGAAACAGAATTTGTTGCTAAATCAAGCGAGGAAATTGTGTTTAAAGGCGGTGCCACCGGGCATTATGAATTGTTGGTAAACGGCGAAACAATTTCCCAATACGACAACTGGAGAACACTTCCTTCGCGAATTCCATATCAGCTGGAGGCCGGTAAAAAGTATAAAATCGAAATTCGCTATGCACAGTTGAATAATTGGCAGGCAAATATTGAATTTAATTTCGGTAAAGAAATGGATGTGGATTATACTGAACTCATCAAAAAACTTAAGGATATTGAAACCGTGGTATTTGTTGGTGGTCTTTCCGGAAATCTGGAAGGAGAGGAAATGCCGGTTTCGTACCCCGGTTTTAAAGGAGGCGACCGTACCAATATTGATTTACCTGCAGTTCAGCGAAACTGTTTGAAAGCTTTAAAGGAAGCAGGCAAAAAAGTAGTTTTTGTAAACTGTTCGGGCTCTGCAATCGCTTTAATGCCCGAAACCGAAACCTGCGATGCCATTTTACAAGCATGGTATGCCGGCGAATCGGGCGGTCAGGCCATCGCCGATGTGCTTTTTGGCGATTATAATCCTTCGGGAAAACTACCGGTTACTTTCTACAAAAGTTCCGATCAGCTGAATGATTTTGAGGACTACTCGATGAAGGGGCGCACTTACCGTTACATGGAAGATGCCTTGTTTTCTTTTGGTTTTGGCCTGAGTTATACCGATTTCGAAATTGGTGAAGCCAGCCTAAGTAAATCAACGGTTGGTGCCGATGAAACCATTCAAATAACAATTCCGGTTGCCAATAACGGAGATTACGACGGAACCGAAATTGTACAGGTGTATGTGCGTAAAGTGGACGATATTGAAGGTCCGATAAAAACCTTGAAAGGTTTTAAACGCCTTGAAGTGGCAAAAGGAAAATCGAAGGATGCAGTGATTGATTTGCCACCGTCTTCTTTTGAATTTTACGATTGGGCGCAACGCAAAATGACTGTGACTCCGGGGCAGTATGAAATACTGTACGGAAACAGTTCAGATGCAAACGATTTAAAGAAACAGACAGTCACTATTCAGTAATCCTGTTAAGGCGTTTTGCTTCATCAAAAATGATGTGGCAGTGGAAAGAGGTGGAGTAATACCCGAAGTTGGAGATTTCCATTAACAATTGACGATAGAAGTAGATGAAATACAATAGAAATTATACAAAGAACATTCAGCGACGAATTATATACCTTGTTTTCCTGTTCGCTGCAATGCTTATTTTAGGGAAAGAAACTAAGGCTCAGTCTTACGCAGCCTGGTATCAGGACGCTCAGGAAAGAATTGATACACTTCGAAAAGGCGATTTTGGTATTAAAATAATTGATAAAGACGGCAACCCGTTTACAGGAGATGTATCGGTTCGTATGAAAAAACACGAGTTCCCGTTTGGTATTGCTTTCGATTTTTATGAAGGCGCTGCAAGCATGGGAAATTCATACAGCACCACTGCTGCTGTTCAGGCCGCCACCGATGCTAAAATATACCAATCCGAACGGTGGAGCGATTACCTGGCTTACGCCATTCCGGCAGAAAGTGGTAAAAACTATAAGCTTACCTTAAAATTTGCTGAGATTTATTTTGGCTCAGGCAATTCGCGGGTATTTAATGTAAAGGTTGAAAATCAGTTATTTCTCCAGAATTACGATGTCTACACCGAGGCCGGAGGAAAAAATATAGCTGTTGATACGGCTCTCACCATTTTGGCCACCGATAACCAAATAAATATTGAATTAACATCCGTTACCGATAATGTTGCAATTAAAGGAATTCAACTGGAGGAAATTGGAGGGACACAGGTAACACGAATCAATTGCGGGGGCCCGGAATTAACCACCGGCGATGGGAATTCCTATCAAAGCGAGCAGGGATTTTTTGATCCTGATGTAAATACAGTTGCCTCAGGTGAACAGTGGATGAAGGCAACCATGTACAAGTATTTTAATTACGGAGTTACGGGAAATTCGTTCAAGTGGAGTGGTGTTCAGCCCAATCATTCCACCCCTAATTATTCCAATTTCGAGAATGCTCTCCGCTGGACCCAAAAAGTAGGCTGGAAGATACGAGGCCACAATTTACTTTGGGGAGGCGATGATGCACATTCCACCCCCGACTGGGTTCGGAACCTGCCAACGACAGAGGCCTTTGTTGATACCTGTAAAATGAGAGTTATCCGCGATGTTTCGCGTTATAAGGGGCTGATATCAGAATACGATGTTGTTAATGAACCTTTATCCGGTCATGCCGACTGGATGCGAAATACGCATGGCGATTCCATTATATGGAACAGTTTTAAATGGGCACGTTCTGCCGATCCTGATGCTGACCTGTATGTAAACGATTACAATGTAGAATACAATTGGGGACAAGCCGCAGAATACCGCGATTTAATCCTTGAAATTATTGAAAACGGAGGACCAATTACCGGAGTAGGCATGCAGGCACATTTTTGGGATTGTTGCCGGCCAAACGTTGATGAACTGGTAAAAAACATCAACATTATTGCCGAGACCGGTTTGCCAATAAGGTTAACTGAGTACGATTTTGGTGGTAATCTCACCGAAGCAGAACAGGCCGAAGATCTAATTAAAGTATTGACAATCGCATTTTCGCACCCATCGGTTAACGGAATGATAAGCTGGGTTTTGAAAGACTCTGATGATGACAGTGGCTGGCGTCCGAGTTCAGGATATTTCAATTGGGATTATACGCCAAAATTAGCTGCCGACACCTTGTTATATTACACTCAAAAGTTGTGGGCTACCAATTTCGATTCACAGGTAAGTAGCACAAGCCCTCTTGATTTTAACGCCTACTACGGCGATTACGAGATTGAAGTGGCTTTTGGCGATACCGTTAAAGTATTTACGGTACCATGTCTTAAAGAGAATCAAGATTCGGTTTTTACGCTGTATGAAAGCAATGCAAAACTAAAAGGGCCTCAGCTTTTAAAGGCCACATTGGAAGCTGATAATTTGGTAAAGCTCGAATTTGATAAGCCGATTGATAACAGCTCACTGGTTCGAAGCCAGTTTAAATTCTTTTCAACTGATGGAATCGGGCTCGACAATGTTGAAGCTGATCCGTATGATGAGAAAGCTATTCTTTTACAACTTGACAGGAACACAGTCCGAGATAACTACCATACTGTAGCTTACTTCCCGGGAAGTTTGCAGGCCACCGATGGAAGTTCTGCCGACGCATTCGGGCCGGAGAAAATTGGTAATCAAGAAACACAGGTAGGAATAGCGCTTGAAAAAGACCTTGAAAACGAACTGAGAGTATTCCCGAACCCGGCAACAACGGTGTTAAATGTCGAATACACGGAAGCTCCTTACAAAGTAGCGGTTTACAACAGTATCGGAGTGCTTGTACATTCCCTGGTAAGCTCAGAACCGCTGATAAATATTAATATAGACAGCTATACAAAAGGATTATACCTGGTTCGGATTACCGATACCGAAAGTAATGTTATAACCCGAAAAGTGATTGTAAATTAAGTTTTTAACCGTTTTATAATTCAATTAAAATGAAAACAAAGTTTAGCCTGGTTTTATTCATCGCATTGTTTCTTGCAACGGTGGGCTACGCACAAAACCCCATAATTCAAACTTATTACACTGCCGACCCGGCACCAATGGTGTACGATGGTACGGTATATCTTTATACGAGTCACGATGAGGATTCAACAGTAAATAACTTTTTTACCATGTACGACTGGCGTTGTTATTCGTCAACCGATATAGTAAACTGGACCGATCATGGTGCAGTGGCTTCGCTGAAAAGTTTTGCTTGGCTCGATAAAACAAATGGCGCATGGGCACCACAGTGCATCGAACGAAACGGAAAGTTTTACCTCTATGTTCCCATACACGGAGAAGGCATTTCTGTATTGGTTGCCGATTCTCCAACCGGTCCGTTTACCGATCCGCTCGGAAAACGTATGATCGAAACAGATCACATCTGGCAGGACATTGATCCTACCGTGTATGTCGACGATGATGGCCAGGCGTATTTGTACTGGGGAAACCCAAAGTTGTGGTACGTGAAGTTAAACGAAGATATGATTTCATACGACCAGAGTATCGGGCAAAATGGAGTTGTTTCAACCGAAATGACTACTGAAGCTTTTGGTTCGCACAAAGGCCGCGACGGCGAACCCGGTCCTTCATATACCGAAGGCCCCTGGTTTTACAAACGCAACAATTTGTACTACATGGTGTATGCCGCTGCCGGTATTCCCGAGTACATTGCCTACTCCACTTCAGCATCGCCCGAAGGGCCGTGGACTTACAAAGGATTTGTTATGGAAAGAGCGCCACACCTGGCTTTTACAAACCATTCAGGGATTATCGATTTTAAAGGAAACTCCTACTTTTTCTATCACAGTCAGGAATTATCGGGGGGCGAAGGATTTAAACGATCAACAAGTGTGGAACAGTTTGAATACAATGCCGACGGGACCATTCCTGTAATTGTACCAACAAAGGAAGGCGTAACTACAAGTGTTGAAAATCTGAATCCGTTTAAACGTGTTGAAGCCGAAACCATTGCCTGGTCGGAAGGACTGAAAACAAAATCGGATGAAACAATTGGTGTTTATGTAAGCAGTATCGATAACAACGATTTTATAAAAATACGAAGTGTTGATTTGGGCAAAGGAGCCAAAAAGTTTGAAGCCGGTGTTGCTTCTGCAAAATCAGGAAGTATCGAAATTCGTATCGATGAAAAAGACGGTGAATTATTAGGAGTTCTTTCTGTTACAGGCACCGGAGGAGAACAGAACTGGAAAACACTTTCAACCAAAATAAAGGAGGCCAAAGGTGTTCACGATGTTTACCTGGTTTTTAAAGGTGAAGACAAAGACTTATTCAATTTTGATTGGTGGCTATTAAAATAAGAGACCTGGTAAAATAAAACGAAGCAAAAACAGACTGAGGATATAAAGATGAAGAAGAGTTTAGTGTGGGGCGTAGTGTTGATGATTTTTATGCCAATTAACCATCTATTGGCGTGGGATGGAATGCCAATGCCAAAACTTCATGTAGAAGGACGTTATTTAAAAGATTCTACGGGGCATATTGTAAATCTGCATGGATTTGCACAAACCTATTCGCCCTGGTTTAACGAGCGAAATACCCAATGGAATAACTACGATGTTCAAGCGTGTTTGAATTACAATCAGCAGATTATCGATGATATTTTAACAGCCGGTTGGGAAATGAACTTTGTTCGTTTGCACATGGATCCGTACTGGAGCAATACTCCTGGCTGTTCAGGCCGTTACGAAGGTGAAGAATGTTTTAGCGAAACGCGTTTTGTAAAATACCTCGACGAGGTTTTTGTACCCATGGCCGAATATGCGGTTTCAAAAAGTTTGTATGTGGTTATGCGTCCGCCTGGAGTGTGTCCCGAAAAAATTGAAATTGGTGGTGTTTACCAGGAATACCTGCTTAAAGTATGGGATATTGTAGCGCAACATCCTAAATTGAAAAATAATCCGAACATCATGTTCGTGTTGGCCAACGAGCCTATTAAAATACTTGGCCCCGACGGAACATACGGATCAGGAACGCAGGGGCATTTCGATAATCTGAAAACCTATTTTCAGGCCATTGTTGATACCATTAGAGCCAGCACAGATAACATACTTTGGATACCGGGGCTGGGATGGCAGTCGCAATATGCGGGTTATGCTATTAACCCCATCGAAGGAGAAAATATTGGTTATGCCGTTCATGTTTATCCGGGCTGGTTTAACAGCGGAAACGGATACGAGCCCTTCCAGAGAGGCTGGGACGAACAGGTTCAGCCGGTGGCCGATTTTGCCCCGATTATGGTAACCGAAATGGACTGGGCACCGGAGAAATACGAGTCCTCGTGGGGTAAAGATATTACAGGTACTGCGGGCGGCGAAGGTTTTGGTGCCAACTTTAAAAAGATTACCGATGAATGTGGCAATGTAAGCTGGTTGCTTTTTACAGACCCCAATTTACTGGCCGATTTTACAGGCATTGCTCCGGCAGCCGGCGAAGAGTATACTTTTTTGAACGATCCCGAAGCTTGTCCGTGGCCAATTTATCAATGGTTTAAGGACTACAGACAGGAGTACGATTTTGAAGGGGCATCAACTGATTATTTAACGCTTACTGATCTGATTGTGGAAAATGGCGAGGCCTTATCGGTGATGACAAGCAGTTCAACAAGTTTAACTGTCAACGCAGTTTTTGCCGACGGACACAAGGAGAATATCAGCTCTCTTGCAGAATATTCGATTGACAAGCCCGAAATTATACAGGTGTTAAGGGGACGAATTCATGCGCTTAAGGACGGTGAAGCAAATATCGTAATTTCTTACACCGGACCGGGCGGAAATAAATTGCAGGCAACTATACAGGTTAATGCCAGCACATTCCCGTTAACCAACGAAGTGTTTAATCCCAATATCTGGGAAAACGGAAGCTTTGACGAAACAAGCGGTACACTCATTACCGGCCAATATGGTTTTGGAGGTTGGTACTACAGTAATGGTGTCGATCTTTCAAACTATAAATACCTGGTGGTGAAACTGGGAAACACAAATGCCTGTGGGTTTTCATTCCGATTATACGACGAAAACAGCTACTGGACAACACCCGGAATATACGATATTGGTAACGAAGATCAGGTGGTGGTTTCGCTTGATAATATGTACAAAGACGGAACAACAACCAAAATGGATCCCTCACATATTTATTATGTTGGTTTCTGGTCAACCGGTGGTTGTCCGCTAATCATCAATGATATATACCTCACTAACGACGAAAATTACGCAAAGCCTACCGGAATATATGATCTTTTTCCTATCGATTCAGAACCCGAATTTGTGGACGTTTACACCATTACCGGGGCGAGAATACGCTCGCAAGTAAAAAG
>NZ_JBFHGM010000220.1:0-8354 GCF_041583095.1 Draconibacterium sp. | reverse complement strand
TCAATAGCATTATTCGGATAATTAGTATTGTGTGTTTCTTTTTCATTCTAGCAATTTTATTCTCAGTGAAGTTTCTTATACAGCTTCCTGTAACAGTTTCTTTTCTAATTTGTTGACTTTTGGTTTTAATCCAAACAGTGGTCGTAAAAAACCAATCCTTCTTATCATAAATTCATAAATGCCATAGCAAGTAACAAAAGTAAATGCGCATACTGCAGCAAATTTAGCCATTGGCGGCAGCTGCGTTGGTAAAATTAGCAGTGAACCTGCATATAACGCAAACATATGAATTATGTACACAGGATAAGCAGCCTGGCTTAAATAACTGAGTGCGGCACTTGGTTTGTTAAGGTATTGATAACCCAGACCGAAGATGCCAAATATCCAGCAGTTTGATTCGATTGCCATTAGATAAGCAGGCGAATTGGTTTCGAATAGCTGCACGCGGATGACGTATAAAACCACAGCTAAGCCAAGGTAGAGCCATTTCCATTTCGATACGGTTTGCCAAAATTGTTGTCCGCTGTAAACAAACAGAAAACCAAAGAAAAAGGCCAGCAATCCAAGAAAAAAGCCGTGCCATGTTTCGGCGTATACAGAAAAGATTTGAGGTTTCACTAACAGAGCTTCGGCAATAAAAAATACTGATAACACTAAAGGTCCAAATGGATTTTTCATTAAAGCAGACAGTGCTTTTCTGAATTTTCCTTCCTTGTTTTTCATCAGGTAAAAAAACAAAGGCGTAAGTACTAACACATAAACAAAGATGTTTCCGAGGAACCACAAATGTCCCATATGCGGGTAATAACCTAAAGGCAAATTGTAGAACTTCTGAAAAATGATAAAATGAAGCGGAGATATAGCCAGCGTCCCAAAAATTAGTGGAACCAGAATTCGGCGTGTACGTTCGCCTAGTAATTGCAAATAGTTTCGTTTTCGCATAGCAAAATATAAACCCATTCCCGATACGTAAAACAAGAGCGGAATTCGCCAAACATTAAGCAGTGTCATCGGTCTCCATAAATTCTCAAGAGGTTCGTTGCTTTTTATAAAGCCAACAAACATGGCCCACGGTTGAAAAACGATAGCAATGTGGTAAATCAGTAATAAGCCAATTGCCAACACGCGCAACCAATCAATATCGTATCTTCTTTCTGTTTTCATTTTCATTTAACTTTAAACTGATTACTGCAACATCATGGCAACTACAGGGCGGTTTTTTTCCACTTCCTCTAAATCGATGGTTATGCCGAGTGGCCCTAATTGTTGCTGCATCATTTGGTAAATAGGTTTCATATCGGCAAACGGAGCCAAAACTGATTCGCGGGCAGTTGCGCCGTAATTGTTTTTTAAGGTTTTGTCGGCTTTTGCATCAATAAGCATTTGCATAATTTCGAGGTGGCAGAAAAAGGCAGCAGAATGCAGGGCAGTCGATCCGTCGTTGTTTTTCAGGTTCAGGTCGGCACCGGCATCAATCAATGCTTTGGTAATTTCTTTTCTGCCAAACGACACCGCCGAAATTAAGGGTGTTGAACCACTCATCTGGTCTTTTAAATTAATATCGCTTCCTGCCTCAATGTGTTGTTTTATGGCTTCGATGTTGTTCGACATTATTGCCTCTTGCATGCCGATTTTGGGCTTCTCAACTGTCGATTTTGCTTTTGTACTGTTTCCAGTATTATCACTTCCTGAATTGGCGCACGACGTTAATATTAAAAGTAAAATGAACGAAAAGTTTACTACGGTTTTCATTGAAATTCTTTTTAGTGTCTTCATCTTTTAAAATTTTAATGTTTTTGATTTTGAAAATTGTTTGTACAAAGATGAGCCAATCGCAAACGCTTGATTTAAACCATATGCAGCGATAAGTGTTAAGTTTGAATCGGGTATAAAAACTATGATGCAATAATGCCACATTTGAAGCAAGCGGGCTTTTTTACGTCTGCATTTTCATAAATTTTTCTACTTTCGGGTCAATTAAATTCAGCATGTCGGACACATCAATTTTTGGAGCAGATTTTATCGAAAAAGCAGAAGCGATCATTCTTGAGAATATCGCGAATGAGCAATTTGGCGTTTCCGAATTGGCAGATCTCATGAATATGAGCCGTTCCAGTTTGCTCCGAAAAATAAAAACACATACTCAGCTTTCGGCAAGTCAGTTTATCCGTCAGGTTCGTGTAACAAAAGGCCTGGAACTGCTAAAACATACCTCACTAACGGTAGCCGAAATTTCGTTCCAGGTTGGTTTTGGTAATACCTCGTATTTTATTAAATGCTTTCGCGAACAATATGGGTATTCTCCCGGCGAAGTGCGGAAAGGAGTAATACGGGAAGAGAACGAAGATGTTCAGGAAAGTGGTTTCAAAAAATACAAATGGTATGGAATTGGGGCGATGGTTATCGTCGTAATTGTTGTATCGGTTTTACTTCTCAGCAGAAAAAACGAGACTCCGGTTGAATTGGAGAAATCGATTGCCGTGTTGCCTTTTGTAAACGAAAGCAGCGATTCGTTGAACCTGTATTTTGTGAACGGGCTCATGGAATCGACATTAAACAACCTGCAGAAAATTGGCGATTTGCGTGTTGTTAGCCGGACTTCGGTAGCAAAGTATCGCGATACCGATAAAGCTATTCCGGAAATTGCAGAAGAATTGAATGTAAATTACCTGGTAGAGGGAAGTGGCCAACGTTTTGGGAACCAGGTTTTGCTGAATATTCAGTTGATTGAAGCGGCCACCGACCGGCCAATTTGGAGCGAACAGTACAGCCGTGAAGTGGATGATGTATTTGCGCTTCAGAATGAAGTGGCGCGAAAAATCGCCGGTGCCATTGAAGCCGTTGTTACGCCTGCCGAGTTAAAACAAATTGAGAAAATACCGACAGAAAATTTAGAGGCCTATGACTATTACTTGCAGGCACTTAACTTGTATTATAACCGAACGCAGGAGAATCTGGAGAAGGCGATTTCTTTGTTTGAGAAAGCAATAGACGAGGATGGTGAGTTTGCGCTGGCTTACGCTAATGTTGCTATTTCCTATTACTTTCTCGATGTGAACCAAAAGGAAAAACAATACACTGAGGAAATCAACAATTTTGCTGATAAAGCGCTGCTTTACGACTCACGTTCCGCCGAAAGCCTTATTGCCAAGGCACTTTACTATATGCAGATGGAGGAGTATCAGTTGGCACTGCCGCACCTTGAAAAAGCGCTGGAGTATAATCCCAACTCGTCGGCGGTGGTGCAGATGCTCGCCGATTTATATGCCCGCGTAATTCCTAACACCGCGAAATACCTGGAGTATGCGCTAAAAGGTATTCAGCTTGATATTGCAGCGAACGATTCTATTGGTAAAAGTTTCATCTATTTGCACCTGAGTAATGCACTTATTCAAAATGGTTTTGTTGATGAGGCGGCTACTTATATCGAGAAATCGTTGGACTTCAATCCTGAGAATTATTATGCACCGCTGGTGAAAACTTATATTTTGTACGCTAAAGACGGCGATGCAGAGCGGACCAAAAAATTAATGCTTAAGGAGTGGCGCAAGGATACTACCCGGCTGGATCTTTTGCAGGAAGTGGCAAAAGTTTATTTTTACCAGGAACACTATGACAGTGCCTTTTATTATTTCGAAAAGTTTGTTGAAGCCCGCGACCAATACGGATTGAATATTTATCCGCAGGAGGATATTAAAATTGCCTGGGTATATCAGAAGATGGGTTTGCAGGAACAGGCTTCTAAGTTTCTCGAGAATTATAAGGCCTATTGCAAAAACGATGAATCGATTTATAAAAGTGCGAGCATGGCGGTAATGTATGCTTATGAGGGGAAATACGAGGAGGCGATCGAACAGCTTAAAATCTTTGCAACACAGGATAATTACCAGTACTGGATTTTAGTTTTCCAGGATATAGATCCGATTTTGAAACCCATGGAAAACAATCCGGAATACCGAAAAACGCTTCAAAAGATAAAAGATCGGTTTTGGAAAAATCATGAGATCATCGAAAAAGTACTGGAAGAAAAGGGATTGATATAAGAATTTGATCTGTATTTATTGGAAATCAGCTAACTCGCAAAAACTTTTTTAATTATCAATATTGCAAACACACAACTTTTCCATAGAAAAGAAAAACGATTGTGTGGTTTTTATCTACCCGCAAAATTTGGATCGGTATGCATCTCTTATTCAATTCTCACTAATTTCATCATAAAACACCTGTAAAATGTTGGTTCTAACATTCAGTTTTCCAAGCATATTTTCTTCGCGGGTTGGGTAAACACGATTGCTTAGGAAGATGTAAACCAGGTTATAAGTAGGATCGGCCCATACCAATGTCCCGGTAAAACCGAAATGCCCGAAACTTTCAGGGCTCGCTCCCAGACAAGGATAAGTCTGTTCCGGGCTAAGTTCGTTGTTGTTCAGCAGTGGTTTGTCAAACCCCAATCCCCGGCGATTGTTATTTTCCGGAAACTGAACACGTGTAAATTCTTTCATGGTTGTCGGACTCAAATATTGTTCACCGCCGTAGGTACCCATTTGCATGTACATCTGAATTAGTTTTGCCAGATCGTTGGCATTGGCAAAAAGGCCGGCATTACCTGCCACACCGCCAAATACGGCCGCAGCTTCGTCGTGTACCGTACCCTGAACCTGCTGTTTCCGGTAGTACGAATCGTATTCTGTTGGAACAATGCGGCTTTTTGGAAATTTATTTAATGGATTGTAGGTAATGTTGTACGCTCCTAGCGAGTGGTAATAATTGGCATCTAAAAAATCAGTGTAAGCTTGTCCCGAAAGATTTTCTGTGATTTCAGGAATAAGAAGAAATGATAAACCGCTGTACACATATTTGCCCGGAGGATTTAATTTCGATTTCCGGATATCCTTGTAGATATTTTTCTTAAAATCGTTTTTTAGAAACAGGTTCGGAGCAACTTCCAGTTGATAATCGTTTGTTTTTTGAACGGAATACCAACTGTTTTTTAGCTGCCCGTCTTTTGCTGTTTCCGACCAGTAATTAAGGTAGGGAATCAATCCGGCCTGATGTGCCAGAATTTCGCGCCAGCCCAAATCTTCTTTATCCGACGAATGAAACAACCGTTTTTTCCAGTCGGGCCAGTAAGCTGAGAATTTATCGTTTATATTGATTTTTCCTTCGTCGGTAAGTTTGAGTACGGCGGCCAGCGCACCCGTTACTTTGGTTACCGAAGCCAGATCGTAAAGGTCGTTTTCCGAAACCGGAATACGGTTGTCGTAGGTGTGATAACCATAGGTTTTTCGGAATACTATATTACCATCTTTTGCCGCCAATACGCTGCAGCCCGGTGTTGCCCGTTTAGCAATGGCATCGCTAACAAGCGAATCGATACGGTGATTTAATCGTGTGCTGTTCATTCCAACTTCTTCAGGAATGGTGTATTTCATACGAACAGCCATGTCGATGTTTAATCCGTCGCCAATTTTATAGTAGTTGCCAAGACTTACCGGAAGTTTCCCTGATGCTCCAATACCTCCAAAAATCTGCTGAGCCGCTAATTCCTGCACCAGCGAGTCTTTTTGATAGGCCATTATCAAACCGGCCGGAGGAGTGAAATTGTGGATTTCTGTTAAAGCATACGGACTGGAAAAGAATACAACGATCGACTTTTTGTTATTCGACAAATAGTGCAGCAGATTTTCGGTTTCGTTAGTTAGACCATAAGGCCTTTTGGGTCTTGCCTTTTGCAGGCTGCCCACCTGCATCGACCGTCTGGTTTTGCTTTCATACAAATGCAGGCCGGCAATTACCAGGTTATAATTCTTAAGTTTTGCTTTTACTGCATTTAACTCCTCTTCTGTGAATTGTTCGGGAAGGAAAAAGTTATCCGTTTTTGTGTATTTCGATAGCATTGATTGGAACGGAGTTTCTGCTGTTTCTCCAACAGTCAGGCAGGCGATTTTTGAGGTGTCGAGGCCTTTTAGCGGAATGACATTGTTGTGGTTTTCCAGAAGTGTTAAGGAGGCCTCAATTAGTTTTCTTTTTACCAGTTCGGCCTGAGGGGTGTTTAATTCCTCCATGAGATTAACATGCGAAACCGGAGCTGGCTTGTTTAAGCCTGCATCGTATTTTGCAGCCAGTACTTTCCGGCATTTAAAATCTATTTCTTCTTGTGTTAGCAAACCAGATTCAATTGCTTTTTTGATTCCGGCAATGGTTAGTTCCACATCTTTCGGAAATTCAATAACATCATTACCGGCTTTTAGCGCCAGCGCTTCAATTTCGCCAGGAGCGCCAAAACTTTTGGCACCGGCCATATTCATAGCATCGGTAACTACCAGCCCCTGGTAATTCCATTCATCGCGAAGAATTCCGTTAAGAATTTTTGTCGACAGACTGGATGGAATTCCTTTTGTACTGTCCAACTGCGGAACATTCAAATGGGCACTCATCACACCGGCAACGCCTTTTTTTGTCAATTCTTTGAACGGATACAACTCAACCGAATCCAGTCGTTCGCGCGAATATGGAACCAGCGGAAGGGTAAGGTGAGAATCAGTTTGTGTATCTCCATGTCCGGGGAAATGTTTGGCAATGGCCAGGATATTATTTTCCTGTAAGCCTTGCATATAAGCAATACCACAGTTTGCAACTTGTTTGGGTGATTCGCCAAACGAACGCATCCCGATAATTGGAATTAGTGGTTGGGTGTTTATATCGACAACGGGGCCAAGGCTAACCTGAACGCCCAAACGTTTCATCTGTTTGGCCATTTCGGTGGTGGCCTGTTTTATCAATTCCGGATTGTGTGAGGCGCCCATCAACATATTGTATGGAAAAGGCATTACATCGGGAAGTCGCATTCCGGCTCCCCATTCAGCGTCCATGGCTACAAACAGCGGCGTTTGCGCCGAAGCCTGATAAAAATTGGTAAGTTCAGCTTGTTTAACCGGATCGCCGGTAAAAAAAATCACACCACCGAGATTGAATTCTTTAATCAGCTCAGCTACTTTTAGCTGGTCGGCTATGTTTTTATCAGCCGCGGTGTTTACCCATATTAACTGAGCTATGCGCTGCTCGGCTGATAAAGATTGAAATACAGAATCTACCCAATGTTTTTTGCCGGTTTCAGTAGGCTGTGTGTGTGCCATGGCTGTTCCCCGGAATGCAATGAGAATAAGGAGTAATAAAGCTATTTGTTTGATGTTCCAGATCATTTCTGTATGCTGTTAAAAAATAGAATTTATGACGGTTTAAACTTTTATGAATATTTTCTTTTGGTAGAGGATTCGGGCAATCAGCCAGAAAAAGGCAACATGCGTGAGTGCAAACAGTAGCGAGCCGTTTAGCGGTCCTGCCAGTGGTTCAAATACCTGGTGATAAAGCCAGCTGTATCCATTGGTTACTTGTTCCTCGCCATTCGTGAATTTAATTACCCTTGTTAAGGTATTAGCCCATAAGCCCGAAAGAGCAAAAATGAACAATGGATTCATTCCGAAAACCACAAAAAAGGATGTCCATTTTTTGTGCGATTTTATGTCGATGATCCAAATGAGTGCTGCCAGTACAACCGAAGCCCAGCCTGCAGTATACAACACATAGGAGCTTGTCCAAAGTGGTTTATTGATAGGGAAAACCAATCCCCACACTGATCCTGCAGCAATACCAGCCAGCCCGCCA
This sequence comes from Draconibacterium sp., assembly GCF_041583095.1. Taxonomy (NCBI): domain Bacteria; kingdom Pseudomonadati; phylum Bacteroidota; class Bacteroidia; order Marinilabiliales; family Prolixibacteraceae; genus Draconibacterium; species Draconibacterium sp. Next base: position 689 of record NZ_JBFHGM010000220.1, on the reverse strand, counting down.
AGAAAAAGCCAACGCGGGATTTTTGTCTCTTCAGTTTTATGGATGAAGGCACCCGCCATATAACCCAGTAATGCTGTTACAATTGCCGGAATGGTGCTTAACAGGCCTTCAGGATCGAACGGAATGCCAAAACCATGATACATGTGGTTTTCTCCGAGAATTGTCCGGTCGAAAGCTATTGTTGCATTGCCTTTCAAACTAAAAGGAGCTTGGTTACCAAAGTAAAACAGTACACCCCAATACAATAAAAGTATGGCGGCAGAAATGTATGGCAACCACGATTTTTTTGCCGCGAGTACTATTAACGACGTTATTCCGTAAACAATGGCTATACGCTGAAGGACACCCAGTATTCTTAGTTTTGAGAAATCTTTGGCCCATTGCGGAAATGAATTGAGAAACAAACCGATGGCAAAAATTAGAATTGTTCTTTTTGCCAGGCGTTTAAACGATTCGTGATTTAAGGTATTTCCGTACTTTGAAAATGAAAAGTACATGGAAATTCCCACAATAAAAAGGAAAAAAGGAAAAACGAGGTCGGTAGGTGAACACCCGTTCCATGCCGAATGTTTAAGTGGTTGATAGATGTATGACCAACTGCCGGGATTGTTAACCGTAATCATTGCCACTATGGTTAAACCGCGCAGAACATCAAGAGCCAGATACCTTTTTGCTGTTTTCATCAATCG
>NZ_JBFHGM010000219.1:0-8422 GCF_041583095.1 Draconibacterium sp. | reverse complement strand
TAAAAATTTTATCGAGGTAAAAGGAATTTCAGCCGGAGAACTGGCTGCTGTTCTGGATGTGCAACGATCTAACATCTCACATATTCTTAATGGAAGAAATAAACCAGGTGCTTCATTTATTGAAAAGCTACTACTGGAGTTCCCTGATTTAAACGCTCGCTGGCTACTCACGGGTGAGGGAGATATGTTTAGTGGACAAATAAAATCGGATAACAGTCCGCAACAAAAGCTACAAATAGTTGAAGAAACTATTAAACAGCAACCTTTGGCGGAAAAGCCAGTGAGGAAGAATATGATCCCGGAGGAGAATATTGAAAAGACGATGTCGGCATTTAATAGCGAAATAGATAAAATGGTTATTATATACCGTGATGGTACATTTAATATATATAAGCAACGCTAAGAAATTATTGAAGCAATGTATAAAACAAGCAAGGCTTATACTGTTATATGTTGCATTTACTTGAATGAAGTATATCAACTACAGATAGTTTAAATAGGATTTTACCTTAAAGTGGTAGTTGTAATTAGAATAAAAGCATTTGAATATTATATGTTGTAGAGAATTGTAATCGTTTTTACAAAAAAGGTACTTGACCTCCAAACGGTGGTTAAACCAGAGTAACAAAGAGGACTGTATTGCTACAGCCCTCTTTTGTTTATATGTAAATTATCCTAATACATAACAATGATTTATAAATATAATATTGTAAACATTTGACATTCAGCACGCATCTAAACAAAAGTAAATTGTTTACAAAAATAAATCAGAAAAGATTTGCATATGTGAATTTATAGTTTCATATTTGTAACAACAAAAGTAAACAACAATACGACAGGATGATTAAAACAATATAGATTCAATTTACAAACCCAATTTAAGTTGATAAATCCAGAAGTCGCTTGGCCACTAGAAATAGTGGCCATTTCTGGTTTATAGGAGTATGTTTATATCTAAATATAGTTACATGTAGAAAAAAGTAAAGTGTTATTTTGTAAATATAAACTTTATTGGTACATTTGTATACACATAAACAAAGACCCTTATTTTTTACCTAATTTAAATATAACATAGAAGGCCGTTATTCAACGGTCTTTTCTTTTTGTATCAATTCATAGCGCAAAATTCAACGATTATTCTATTATCTTTGCGGCAAAATCAGAATACATGCCAAAAAAGTTTGTTAAAGAATTCACCGTAATTGAAAATAGCGCGCTAAACGCTACAAACTTTCTTATCAAAGTACAGTCGGATACCGAACTTCCGGAGATAAAACCAGGACAATTTGTAAATATTGAGATAAAGGAAGCGGAAGATATCTTTCTTCGCAGGCCTTTTTCAGTGTTTGAAGTGGATTACGAACAGAATGTAATCTCGATGATCGTTAAAATACTGGGGCGGGGATCACGTAAACTTACAGAGATTAAAACAGGAAGTATGCTAAGTATGGTTTATCCTCTGGGAAAAACGTTCACGTATCCGTCAGCAGACGATAAAATCTTGCTGATTGGCGGTGGTAGTGGTGTTGCGCCAATGCTTTTCTTAGCCAAAGAGTCGGGTTTACCAATTGAAAATGTTGACATTTTACTGGGAGCACGATCAAAAGAAGATCATATTAATGTAGATTACTATAAAAATTACGCTAATTTACATTATGCATCAGAGGACGGATCGCTTGGAGAAAAAGGATTTGTTACGCAACATTCTGTATTTACCAATAACTTAAATACATACACTAAAATATATGCTTGTGGGCCGGATGGAATGATGCGGGCCATTGCAAAAGAGGCAAAAGTTGCAAATGTATTCTGCGAAGTATCGCTCGAGAACCTTATGGCCTGTGGTTTTGGCGTGTGTTTGTGCTGTATCGAGCCAACCACGAAAGGAAACCTGTGTGTGTGTACTGAAGGTCCGGTGTTTAACATTAATGATTTGAAATGGTAGATTTAAAAGTAAAATTACACGATATAGAATTTAAGAATCCGGTAACACTGGCATCAGGAACCTGTGGATTTGCACGCGAAACAGCTGAATTCTTTGAACCTGGTTTACTTGGAGGTTATTTTCTGAAAGGTACAACGCTTAAAAACCGCGATGGTAATAACTACCCGCGAATGGCGGAAACACCTTCAGGTATGCTTAATGCGGTGGGTTTACAAAATAAAGGCATCGATTACTTTATTGAAAACATTTATCCTGAGATTGTTGACTATGATACACAATTGATTATAAATGTAAACGGGTCTACAGTTGAAGATTACATCGCTTTAACCGAAAAAGTTAATGAGCTGGATAAAATAAATGCCATTGAGCTTAATATCTCGTGCCCTAATGTAAAGGAAGGTGGAATGGCTTTTGGTGTGAGCTGTCCCGGAGCCGAGATGGTAACCCGCGAAGTACGTAAAGTATATGATAAAACGCTTATTGTAAAGTTGTCGCCAAATGTTACCGACATTTCTGAAATTGCACGGGCGGTGGAAGGACAGGGGGCTGATGCTGTGTCGTTGGTAAATACCTTTTTAGGAATGGCCATTGATGCCGAAAAAAGAGAACCACTTTTATCTACTATAACCGGCGGATTATCTGGTCCGGCAATAAAACCTATTGCATTACGCATGGTTTGGCAGGTTGCCAACGCCGTTAAAATTCCTGTTGTTGGAATTGGCGGAATAATGAATGCTGCCGATGCCATTGAGTTTATGCTGGCCGGAGCTTCAGTTGTACAGGTTGGTACAGCAATATTTAAAGATCCGATGATTCCGGTGAAGATTGTAGAAGGCATTGAGGATTACCTGAAACGCCACAATATGCAGTCGGCCAGTGAATTAATCGGTGCTTTACAAGTGTAGTATACATTTGTTTTCGTATACTTCTGTATATTACTTTTGTCATTCGATAAAATCTATCTGAGATAAATACTATTTAGTACGAATTTGCCCGATTTTGATCGTTAAAATTCTTTTAACTCTATTTTTGCACAAATTTAAAATTGCAATCTGAACATTTCAATTTTAGTTCTGTTGTTATAAGTGCAAATAGCAAAACATAGATTAAAAGTATTTATTATGGCAAGTTTTAATATCGTTATGCCTAAACTGGGCGAAAGTATCCAGGAAGGCACCATTACTAAATGGTTCGTAAAAGAGGGAGACACTATTGAAGAGGACGATATGCTCTTCGAAGTTGCTACTGACAAGGTAGACTCTGAGATCCCGTCGCCGGTAGATGGCGTAATCACAAAAATTAATTATCCGGAAGATAGTCTGGTTGCAGTTGGCGAAGTTCTGGCTGTTGTTAGTCTTGATGGTGAAGTTGACGAAACTGAACAGGAGGAGACCGATAGCAAAGACGAAAAAGAAGCCAAAACCGACGAAGCACCTGAAAAAGCAGAAACAATCGATGCTTCGGTTGATGACAGTAGAAAACTTTCAAACCGTTTCTATTCTCCTTTGGTAAAAACAATTGCTAAAGAAGAAAATGTTTCGTTTGACGAGTTGGAAAGCATAGAAGGATCGGGCGTTGGAGGCCGCGTTCAGAAGAAAGATATTTTAGCTTACCTGGAAAGCAGAGACAGTTCTGCAGCCCAGCCGGAAGCTAAAAAAGAAAGCAAACCAGCTGCACCGGCAGCGCCTGCAGTAGAGAGAAAAGCTGCACCTCTGGTTTCAGTAGGAGCCAATGACACTGTTGTTGAAATGGATCGTATCAGAAAACTGATCGCTGACCACATGGTGATGTCGAAACAAGTATCACCACACGTAACTTCAGTGGTTGAAGCCGATGTTACCGATCTTGTAATCTGGAGAAACAAAAACAAAACGGCTTTCCAGGAAAGATATGGCGATAAAATTACGTTTATGCCGATATTTACAGAAGCAGTTGCTGCTGCCCTGGCCGAATTCCCAATGGTTAACTCATCAGTTGACGGGGATAAAATCGTAATGAAAAAAGATATAAACGTTGGTATAGCTGTGGCTAAGCCCGACGGAAACCTTATTGTTCCTGTAATTAAAAATGCTGAACAGCGCAACCTGGTTGGTTTAACAAAAGAGCTGAACCGACTGGCTAATGCGGCGCGTAACAATAAACTCGATCCGGCCGAAATTCAGGGTGGAACATTTACTATTACCAATTTCGGTTCGTTCGGAAATATTATCGGAACACCAATTATTAACCAACCACAAGTTGCTATTCTGGCAACAGGAATTATCGAGAAAAAACCAGCTGTTTTGGAAACACCAAGCGGCGATGTAATTGCAATTCGTCATAAAATGTACCTGTCGTTATCATACGATCACCGAATTATCGATGGTGCCCTGGGAGGCGCTTTCCTGCGACGCATTGCCGATCATCTGGAACAATTTGATATAAACCGCGCAATATAATTTATTATGAAGGATTTAAAAGTACCAAAGCAATATACAATTAAGAAAACTCCGAAGGAGACTTTAGAGAATTGGTACCGGTTAATGAAGATTGGCCGTGCACTCGACGAAAAAGCACCCAATTATCTGAAACAGGCTATTGGGTGGTCGTACCATGCTCCTTATGCCGGACACGATGGAATTCAGCTGGCTATCGGACAAAGTTTTGAGAAGAAAAAAGACCATTTATATATGTATTATCGCGATATGTTGACTGCTCTTGCGGGCGGAATGACATCGGAAGAGATAATATTAAACGGTATTTCAAAGGCAACAGACCCATCAAGTGGTGGTCGCCACATGTCGAATCACCTGGCAAAACCCGAGTGGAATATGCACAGTGTGTCGTCGGCAACCGGAAACCACACTTTGCATGCTGTTGGAACCGGCCGCGCTATTAAATATTATGGTGAGAAAGCGGTTTCTATCAGTAGCCAGGGCGAATCATCGGTTAGTGAAGGTTACGTTTACGAAGCCATTACCGGTGCCGATAAAGAAGAATTACCGGTAATTTTTGTGGTTCAGGATAACGGTTATGGTATTTCGGTACCTAAAAAAGACCAAACTGCGCAACGAAAAGTGGCCAATAACTTCACCGGTTTTAAAAACCTGCGCATTATTCACTGTAACGGTAAAGATGTTTTTGATTCGATGAACGCCATGGCCGAAGCCAAACGTTATGCCATCGAGGAAAGCAAACCTGTATTGCTGCAGGCCAACTGTGTGCGTATGGGGTCGCACTCCAACTCCGACGATCATTTGCTTTATCGTTCAGATGCGGAAAGAAACTACGTGGTGGAATACGATCCGCTGGCAAAATACAGAAGGTTGTTATTGCGTTACGAGCGATTTACTGAAGAAGAGCTGAATAAAATTGACGAAGAAGTAAAATTAGAAATAAAAGCTTCTCATAAAGCAGCAATGGCTGCTCCGGATCCGGATCCTGCATCCATTTTCGATCATGTATTTTCTGATCCATACGTTTCGGAAAAATACCCTGAAGGATTGCATAACGAAGAAGGAGAGAAGACAAAATTTATCACTGCGCTTAACGAAACTTTAAAGGCTGAATTCCGCAATAACCCTGATACGTTTATCTGGGGACAGGATATGGCCAACAAAGATAAAGGCGGTATTTTCAACGTATCAAAAGGTATGCAGGCCGAATTTGGCGAGAAGCGTGTTTTTAACGGCCCGATTGCCGAAGATTTTATTCTGGGAACGGCCAACGGAATGTCGCGCTACCACGAGAAAATCCGTGTTGTAGTTGAGGGAGCTGAGTTTGCCGACTATTTCTGGCCGGCTATGGAACAATATGTTGATACCAGTCACGACCTGTGGCGATCGAACGGTAAATTTTCGCCAAATGTGACCATTCGCCTGGCGTCAGGTGGTTATATTGGTGGTGGAATGTACCACTCGCAAAACATTGAAGGTTCGCTGGCAGCCATTCCGGGAGTACGTATTGTTTATCCGTCGTTTGCCGATGATGCAGCCGGGTTATTGCGTACGTCATTACGCTCGGAAGGATTAACCATGTTTATGGAGCCAAAAGCACTTTATCAGGATCCGAAAGCTGCAACAGTAGTTCCGGATGATTTTGAGGTTCCGTTTGGAAAAGCCCGAATTCGCCGTGAGGGTAGTGATCTGACTATTCTTACTTACGGAAATACAACGCACTTAAGTCTCGACGCTGCTAAAAAACTGGCAGAAGAAGGAATTGCAGATGTTGAAGTTATCGATCTGCGTTCACTGATTCCGCTGGATGAAGAGACCATTTTGAATTCGATTAAGAAAACCAACAAAGTATTGGTTGTTCACGAAGATAAAGTGTTTGGTGGTTTTGGTGGCGAGTTAAGCGCTCTCATCAATGAAAAAGGTTTTGAATACCTTGATGCACCGATTAAACGTGTAGGTTCGCCATTTACACCGGTTGGTTTCAACCGCATTCTTGAACAGGCGATCTTACCAAATACACAGCGTATTTACACTGCAGCAAAAGAATTAATTGAATACTAAAAATCGAAAAAATGAGTAAAACCGCAATTATATACAGTTACAATACTCAAAAATCGAAAAAGGTAGCAGAAAAAGTGATTGCTGCTTTTGGCGAGAGAGAGATTGAAGCAATTAATGCTGAAGAGCTAAGCAAAGATGTGTTGAATAAATTCGACAATTTTATTCTTAGTGCACCAACCTGGTTCGATGGTGAATTACCCAACTACTGGGATGAGTTTGTGCCGGATTTGGAAGAAATGGACCTTAAAAAGAAGAAGTTTGCAATCTTTGGATTAGGCGACCAGAAAGGATATACAGAGAATTTTTGCGATGCAATTGGTTTACTGGCTGAAATACTTGAAGAGTGTGGAGCAACTATCGTTGGGGAAACCTCTGTTGAGGGTTATACCTTCGAAGCATCGCGTGCACAACGAGGCGACAAATTTATAGGATTGCCGATTGACCAGGAAAACCAGGCCCGTAAAACAAAACAACGGGTTGAAGACTGGGTAGCGCAACTTAAGAAAGAGTTTTAAAGTTAATAGTTATCGATTAGAGAAAAACGCTTGCTATATAAGGTTTTTCTATTTGCATAAAGGCCGTTGGTGTTGACCAATGGCCTTTTTTATGCGTTGTATACAAATGTGTAATTCATGGAAGTGTTGTTACATATAGCCTTAATAGATGTGGGGCAATAATGAAAAGTTCTATGTTATATATGTATCAGTGTATTGATTTACAAATGTGTTCACTTTTGTAAGCAAGTTGATCGCTATTTCTGGCTAATTAATATTTTTTGATATTTCGAGTAACTGATCAATTCATTTTAAATACGCACAGGAAAACGATTTAATTATTGTTAAACAGAATAAGGTTTTTAAAAGCTCATTGTTATTAACTATTTACTATATCGGTTAAATTGCCGGTTCATTAGTTTACGGTTCGTATTAATTGATTAATTTTGTGGCTTCGAATTATAAATAAATTTACCGTGCCTGAAACTAGATACATATTTGTTACCGGTGGAGTTACTTCGTCGTTGGGAAAAGGTATTTTGGCCTCGTCGCTGGCCAAGTTGCTACAATCTCGTGGTTATAATGTTACCATTCAAAAATTGGATCCGTATATTAACGTTGATCCGGGAACGCTGAATCCGTATGAACACGGAGAGTGTTTTGTTACCGAAGACGGAGCCGAAACCGACCTCGATCTTGGACATTACGAGCGTTTCTTAAATACTGCAACTTCGCAGGCTAACAACGTAACAACCGGAAGAATTTACCAATCGGTTATTGATAAAGAACGCCGGGGTGATTATCTGGGAAAAACCGTTCAGATTATTCCTCACATTACCGACGAAATAAAACGGAGAATTAAAATTCTCGGATCAAAAGGTAAATACGATATCGTTATCACAGAGATTGGGGGTACGGTAGGCGACATTGAGTCCTTACCTTATATTGAAGCAGTTCGTCAGTTAAAATGGGAATTGGGAAGCCGGGCAATGGTTATTCATTTAACACTGGTACCATACCTGTCGGCAACGGGCGAATTAAAAACCAAGCCTACACAGCACTCAGTAAAAATGTTGCTCGAAACCGGAGTTCAACCCGATATTCTTGTACTTCGTACCGAACATGATATTGAATTATCAGTTCGCCAAAAAGTTGCACTGTTCTGTAATGTTGGCTTGGAGTCTGTAATTCAGTCGGTTAATGTGCCAACAATTTACGATGTTCCGTTAAAAATGTTGGAAGAAAAGCTGGATATCACAGTGCTGAATAAGCTGGGATTAACCATTAACGAAGAAATTGATCTTTCGGCCTGGAATGATTTCCTTGCACGCCATAAAAACCCTACACAAACTGTTGAAATTGGTTTGGTTGGAAAATATGTGGAATTACACGATGCGTACAAATCAATTGCTGAAGCCCTGGTACACGCCGGAGCTGAAAACAGATGCAAAGTAAATATTAACTGGATTCACTCGGAAGAATTGAAT
>NZ_JBFHGM010000218.1:0-8458 GCF_041583095.1 Draconibacterium sp. | reverse complement strand
TCGCTTTCATCAAAAGAAAAGGATTTGGTGAAACGTATTTCTTTATTCCCTGCAGCAGTTGAGGAAGCCGGCGACAATTACAGCCCGGCGATTATTGCCAACTACTGCTACGAACTGGTAAAAGAATTCAACCAGTTTTATCACGATCATTCAATACTTGGCGAAGCTAACGAAAGTGTTAAAAACTTCCGCCTGGTGCTGGCATCAGCAGTGGGTAAGGTGGTACAAACTGGTATGGGCTTACTGGGTGTTGAAATGCCTGAAAGGATGTAATACCGATTAGTTTAAAAGGCATCCCGAAGTCCGAATTTCGTTTGCATGCGGGTATTAGAGGCTGCGGAGAGTTAAGCAAAATAAATATCGTTTTTTGCATGGGGAAGTGCATTTTCAGTGAAAACGACATTGAATTCTTCAGGTGTCATTTTTCGCGAAAATAACCGGAAATTCATTTTCCTGCTTTTTTTTCGCGAAAATGGTAAGAGAATATGCCGGCTCACTTCATTTTCAAGGGAAAAAGCGTCCCTAATCAGTTTCTTACCTCTTTTTCATGGAAAAAAGCTTTACTAAGGATTTTTTCGTCCAATTTTCACTGAAAATGCCATTAAAAAATGTTTCGTCATCTCGTTTTCGTTGAAATAAGCGTCGCGGAACAGTTTTTCTTTTCACTTTCAGTGAAAACACCTTCACGAATCATTTTGGCTGCCTTTTTCCGGGAAAATTAACATCGGTAGTCAATGTTTTAAAGTCTGATTTAAAAACCTTTTTAAAAAGAAAGGAGGCCATCTTCAAAGCCTCCTTAATGTCTTTTGCAACTTTATGTTGCACTTCTGATTTAATGGTTGAAAGAGGTTTGCACTTCCTTCCTTGTCCACTTATATATTCTGAAAAAAGGAGAAAGGTAACCTTTAAATCTATGAATTAGTTGCTATTTAAAACCGTTCTATTTGGAAGGTTTTGGTGGCTAACGGCTTACAAATAATCGCCCCAGCGTTTTATTAAATCACTTTTGCAACTTTCGGCAATTAAGGGATCGTTTATTGCTTTCTTAACTTTTTCATCGAACTCATCCGCATAAAGCAGGGTATAAACTTCGTGTATCGACAACGATTGTTTTTTATCGATCAGCTGCATATTGTCGCCGGGATTTACGTGGCCTTTTTCCAAGATCCTAACATAAACACCTGAAAAACCTGAATCGACAAACTGGCGTACAATATTGTTATCGTTGAACCTGAACTGCAGTTTAAAACAGGGTTGGCGCGGTTGGGTAACCTGTACTACGGCTTCTCCAATTTTAAAGGTGTCGCCAATATTTATTTCCTTTTCGTGCAGGCCTTCCACGGTCAGGTTTTCGCCAAACATTCCCCAGGGCATTTCCAAATCAGTATAAAGGTTTTGCCAGTATGGGTAATGATCTGCCGAATAAAGGTAACAGGCTTTATCAATGCCGCCATGGTATCTGCGATCCATCACATTGTCGTGTTTCACATCTTCTTTACCCAGAAAAATTCCTTTGTATACGCTAAATTTGAATAAACCGGTGGGGACTTCTTTTCCCTTCCATTTTATTATCCGGGCTTCAGCAATATTTGTAGAGATGATTTTCATTGTCGTGTCATTTCGAGCGAAGTGAAAAATCTGTTTCCAGATAGCTGCAAAGTAACAGATCTCTCAGTCATTCATCCTTCGAGATGACAACGAAAACTGCTAACTGCGACTGTAAACTGATCAAGCTATTTTTCGTTCCTTTTTAATGTTTTCGTAAGCCATATTTACTTTCTGGAATTTCTCTTTGGCAGCATTCTGAACTTCATCGCCCAGAGTACTTACTTTATCCGGATGGTATTTCATAGCCATACGGCGATAAGCTTTTTTCAATTCTTCGTTGCTGGCTGAGCGGTCAATTTCAAGGATTTTGTAATCGCCATCGGTATTGGGAACAAACATGGCCTGAATTGATTCAAAATCGTTATTACCAATGCCCATGTGGTTACAAATGTGTGTAATCAGCTTTTGCTCTTCCACATCAACCTGTCCATCGGCCTGGGCAATTCCAAACAGAAAATGAACCAGCTGCAGGCGTGCCGAGTAATTCATATTTGCTTTAATCTGCTGGCAAACTTCGTTAACCGGAATGGTTTGTTGCAGCAGGTCGCGCAACATTCTAATGGCTTCCTGTGCTGAGTCTTCGCCAAAGTTGTGCACCATAAATTTCTTTACATAGTCGAGCTCCGATTTCAGCACTTTCCCATCGGCTTTCATTACGGCAGCCACCAAAACCAAAAGGCTCATTACATATCCGCCGGTGGTTGTTCTGCCCGAGTAGCCTGTTCGTGTTCCGCGTTTTACGGCTTCCTGTCCGCCGTCGAACATCGAACCTATTGTAAAACCTATAATTGCGCCGATAGGACCACCGGCAAAAGCACCTAGTCCGGCTCCTATCCATTTACCAAATTTTGCCATATTCTTTTAGTTGTTTATCGATTTCAATGATCTGAGGAATCAATAATGTTTTGTTATCGTTTTTAATTTCTTTTGAAGCGAGTTTATTTTTTTGCTCATCACTCCATTGTTTGCTCATCCGTTCTTTAACGGCTTCGATTGTTGAACCGTCGCGCTTCGTAACGCGGTCGATCCGCATATTTTCGGGTGCAGTTACCAGAATCGTATAATCCATCATTTTATAGAAACCGCTTTCAAAAAGAATGGCCGCTTCGTGAACGACGTACGGACTGTTTTGTTTATCGGCCCAAATCATAAATTCCTGTCGCACCACGGGATGAATCAACCCGTTTACTTTCTTCAACTGTGTGCTATCTGTAAAAATGATGCCAGCCAGCTTTTTCCGGTCAATTGTGCCGTTTGGTGAATAAATGTCGGGGCCATACCAGTCAATAAGTCCGGTTTTAATTTCAGAGTGCGTATTTATCAGTTTTTTTGCCCAAACATCAGCTTCAAAAACAGGAGTTCCCAGAAGTTTGAAAACCTGGCAAATTACCGATTTCCCACTTCCAATTCCGCCTGTAATACCAATCTTAACAGCCATTTTTAATACGTTTCAATAAGGTATTCTACCGATTCGGGAGTAAAGCGTGAGATCTCAACAAACGATGGTTTATCGGTTATTTGCACCCTCAGGCGGCTTTCGCTGTTACTAATCGATGCATAATCAACCACTGCCCGAAAATCGGTCTCCGAAATATTGTCGAATTCGCTCAAACCTACCATGCAGTTAAGCGTAAGTTCCGAGGGGAAAAGTTTAATTCTCACATCGGCCGGTTTGTTGATAACCTGTATGGGGAGGCGAAGCTGTTTCTCGGTATATTTTTCCACCTCAATTTGTAACAGCACTTCTGTCGGAACAACTGTGATGGTTTCGGGATGAATGAGTTTAGCGTTTCGGGTAATCGTTTTATCCACTTCTTCAAACGATTTTTTTGTTGTTGAAAGAAAACGAACCGTATCGACTACCGACGCCGGACCGGTAATATTAACTTCAGTGGGTTTTACCTGTACCTGATTTTTTAAATTAAACTGAGGTTTAAAGTCGATTGAAACATCGGCTTTAACGGGAACCGATTTTGTTTTTAAACTGTCGAGTACAATCCGGATGATGTCAGGATTAACCTGTTGAAGGCTTATTTCACTGCTTATCTGGCTCGAAATGCGTCGGTTTAAAGTATTTGTCGGTACCAGGTAAGTACCATTTGTCGATTCCAGGTTTTGGGTAATATTCGTCAGGTTTAAAATAATTGGCGAATACGAAAAATTGAGTTTATGACGCAAAAGAGTAAAGCCGTGCGCATCAACTTTCAAATCGAGTTTTTCAGGTGGTTTGTTGGCTAAAAACTGGTGGTTGGGTGGACTTACATACCGAACCGGGTAGGCAATAGTTGTTGAATAATCTTTTTCCAAAGCATTCAAAAACCACAAAACTGTGGCAATAAGCAAACAAATTAAATAAACAATCACCCGTTTATCGTTTTTAAGTTGCTCAATTTTTAAATAGCCCGTTATTTTCTCAATGTTCTTGTTCATTCCGGTAAAACAGCAAAATTAACGAAAAGTAGCAATTAATACCGATATGAAAAACGAAGCTTGCTAATTTCATAGTGCAAGCTTCGTTTTTTCCTGTGAAATGTTTATTTCAAACTTTAATTGTATGAATCGATGTTAATTTCCGGGAACGCTCGATACCAAAGGTGTAAAATTTGAGTCGTCGATGATCACCGTATTTCCTACCGAAATATCGCGTGCCGAAAACAATCCCAGAATTCGTTTTCCATTGCTCGATGTCAGGTTGCTGGGCACATTTGCAGGCGGTACACTAAACGGACCTCCGGCCCAGGCCTGGTCGCTCAGTCCCCAGTAAAATTCGTAAGCAGCCTCCGAAATGGAGAGTTGCTCCACAACAACTGTATCTCCCAAATGGAGTATTTTGTCTTCTTCTTCGTCTTCCCAGTCGAGTAGGACCAGCATGTCGTAAATGTAATTTCCATCTACCAGTTCATCGCTGGCAAAAGCCAGGTCTTCACCGTCATTAAGTAATTCGCCGTTTAGGTAAATATCCCATTTGTAATAATGACCTAAACCCGGTGTTTCCTGCGAGTTGATATAAATTCCCAGGTATTCGTAATTGCCACGGTCGCTTAAATTTACTTTTACCGTATCAAGCGTTTCAACTTCCTGTAAATATTCGTCGCCGGTAATTACGGTTCCGTCCGGAGTGGTTATTGTTAAGGTATAAATCCTGCCGGTAACGCCCGGATAATTAGTGCCGGCGGGCAGCATATAAATTCCTGTGGTTCCTTGCTCTTCGAGTGTTACGGTGTTTGGCGAATCGGCATTGTCGCTTAATTGAACAATGGCATTACTGATTACCGGATTTTGTGCTGTTTGATTTACCGCAAGCGTACGTTCCAGTTTTACGTAAACGTTGTTTTCTGCTTTGGTGTTAATATACGCTTCAACGGCTATCAGGTCAATATCTTCGTCGTTCAGTTCCACCTCAACCACATCTTCGCATGCGGTGAATGCAACTATGGCAAACAGAAGAATGATAATTCCTTTTATTATTTGTGCTGTTTTCATGACCTCTAGAATTTAAAATTATAAGTGATGGATGGGATAGGAGCTCCGATAATCGACAAACGGATAAATTCTGTTTGATTCGGATTGTCTTCGTTTGCCTCCGGAGTAATCGAATAAGCGTTTCGTCGTCCGTAAACATTATACACCGACACGTTTATCGATTGTTTAAAACGGCGGTTTGCATTCTTTTTAAAGTCGTAGGTGAACGACAGATCCAGGCGGTTGTAATCCGGAATCCGGTTGCTGTTGCGGGCCGAATATTCGTAAACCTGGTTGCCCTGCACATAGTATTTAGCCACCGGGTACGATGTTGGATTTCCGGTTGCATAAACAAAATTGGCTGCAAAATTCCATCGGTCGTTCAGCTGATAACTTGATACCAGCGAAAGATCGTGTGTGCGATCGTATGACGATGGATAAGGATTTCCGTTGTTAATACCCGGAATTTCGCGCTCGGTTTTCGACCAGGTATAACCCACCCAACCGGTAAGTTTTCCTTTCGATTTTTTTACCAGTGCTTCCAGTCCTTTCGATGTGCCTGAGCCGTGTAGTAATTCGGTTTCAATGGCATCGTTCAGAAACAGTTCTGCTCCTTCGATGTAGTCCAGAACATTGTGCATGTCTTTGTAATAAACCTCAACAGATGTTTCATACATGTTTTGCTGGAAGTTTCGGAAATAGCCGAGCGACACCTGATCAACTTTCTGTGGTTTGATGTAAGTGCTCGATGGCAACCAAATATCAAGTGGTGTAGGTGATTGTGTATTCGAAATGAGGTGCAGGTTTTGCACCATTCTGTTATACGAACCTTTTACAGAGCTATTCCGGTCGAGGGTGTATTTCATGCTAAAACGTGGCTCCAGATGAACAAAAGCATCGCCGATTTTATCGTTCTTTCCGTAGTTGATGGTTTCAATAATTTCATTCTTATCGGGATTTTCAGGATCTGCGTAAATATTAACTTCTCCTTTGCCAACCTGCTGAAAATGACTTAAACGCACGCCGTATTGCATTGAAAAACGATCGGATAATTTCTGTTCGTTCGAAAGATACAACGCACTTTCAATGGCATTGTAGTGTGCCAGTTCCATATCCGAAAACATGGAGTTATCGCCGTTGGTGGTAATCTTGCCCGGACGGAATTCATGTCTGATGGTGTTCACTCCAAACTTAACGGTGTTTTGTGGATTTGCAAACCAGGTAAAATCCGCTTTTCCGTTGTAGTCTTTTATCCTTGACGACCAATCGAAGTTATCGGCATTATCTCCCGGAACTCCAAGTTTGTAGTCGTAGTTGGAAAAAATGGCCGAAATATTCATAAAAATCTTATCTCCGAAAATATGGTTCCAGCGGGCGGTGGCTGTGGCATTTCCCCAACGCATGTACATCGATTCGCCCAGCTCAAAAACATCTTCGCCCATATATCCGGAAAGGTAAATGCGGTTGTTGTTGTTAATAACAAGATTTGATTTTCCGTTCAAATCGTAGAAATACATGGTGTTGTCTTCCAGCTCATCCAAACCGGCTGCTTTTCCCAGAATGTCGTAATAGGTGCGGCGTCCGGCCAGCAGAAAACTCCATTTGTCTTTAATAATCGGTCCTTCAAGCGTTAAGCGGCTCGACAGGTTTCCAATTCCACCATCGAATCCAAACTGTTTGGAATTACCGTCTTTTTGTCGGATATCGATTACCGAAGAAGCTTTTCCGCCATACTCGGCCGGAATTCCACTTTTGTACACCTGAATATCTTTAATGGCATTTGAGTTAAACACCGAAAAGAAACCCATAAGGTGCGAGGCATTGTAAACCGGTGCTTCGTCCAAAATCATCAGGTTCTCGTCGGGGCCACCACCTCGAACGTATAAACCCGAGCTGGCTTCGCCGCCGCTCTGAATTCCGGGCAATAGCTGAATGGTGCGGATAATATCCACTTCGCCCATAAATGCCGGAAGCTTTTGAATGGTTTTTACCGGAAGTTTCTCCATTCCCATTTCAATACGTTCCACGTTGGCATTGGCAGCTTCGCCGCTTACAATAATCTCTTCCATTACTTCGGTATTTTCCTGTAACGAAAGCGAAATGTTTAGACTTTCGCGGGCATCAATTTTCTGTTTAACGGTTTTGTAACCGATAAACGAAACCTGAAGCGTGTAGCTTCCTTCGGGAATGGTGATCGAGTAAAATCCGTAGGCATTTGATGCGGTGCCCTGTTTCAGTTCTTCAACATATACTGTAGCACCAATCAGCCCTTCTCCGTTGGAAGCGTCTCTGAGGTACCCACTTAAGGTAATGTTCTGTGCTTGTACTACAACTCCAATAGAAAGGAGAAGGAGTAACATCATTGTTTTCATCATTTTTTGGCTTTTGTTTCTAATTGTTTTTTGTTTTGGATGTTTGGCTGAACATCCACATTGTTTTCTAGCTCCAACAAAAGTAATACATCATATAAATGTGTTTTTAAAAATCCGACCAATTACCGATTTTAGTCGACAAATGATACGAATCCATATTTTTGTCGGTTCTGTAGTTAGTGACAACAAAAAATGATGAGGGTTACAGTTTTAGGAATTTTTTTTGAAATCAGTGCTGAATAGAAATCTTTTGAGAATGCTGATAGGTGCCTGAGCTAACGGTTACAATATATATTCCGTTCGTTAGGTCCAGAACCGGAATACGATCGTTGCTGTATGTGGTTGTATAAACTTTTCTCAGCTGACCTTTTGTATTATAAATTTGAACGTTTAACTGCTGATCAAATTGTTGTTCGGGATTGAAAAACTGGAACGATTCAGAAGCGGGACTTGGAAAAATATAGGCCGATTGTGAAGAAAGATGGCTGGTGTTATCGCGCCAGTCTCGAATACCGTTTTGGTTTAAATCGCCGGGAGTAGTGCTACTGGCCGTTGAGTTTTGCCAGCTCGAACCTTTCACTACAATGTCAAAAAGATCGTCAAGTCCATCGTTATCCTGATCCGAAAGAAGGAGTTGAATTCCGGCCTTGCTTGCGTCTCCCAAGTTGTATGATTCAAATAAATCGGAACTTCCATCATCATCCGAATCAGTATCAAGCATATCGGGTATTCCATCGCGGTCGGTGTCTACCGGATTATAGCATGTACCTCCCATCTCAGGTTCGTATGCGTCATCCCATCCGTTTTGGTTGGCATCAATATTTGATGGCTGAATGTAATTGTGTTCCTGTTGCCATTCAAAATTATCAGTAATACCATCGTTATCGCTGTCGATATCAAAATTGTTCGGAACACCATCATTGTCGGTATCCAGTCCTATTCCATCCAAATAATCGGGTAGGCCGTCGTTATCGTTATCCAGGTCAGCGTAATTAGGTATGTCATCCAGATCGGCG
>NZ_JBFHGM010000217.1:0-8547 GCF_041583095.1 Draconibacterium sp. | reverse complement strand
CTACCCTTTATACACAAATATTTTATTAATAATTTCTGTAAAAGGAATTCTAACTGAGGCGCATGCCAGGTTTCATTTTCAATTGACTTTTCTATTTGCGCCTTTGTTAATACTTTTCATTAACCCAGGGCAAAGTAATTCAACGAATTACGTCGCCCCGGGTCATGATGATATGATTTGAATCGTCAGGCGAAAGAAAATGATCGAAGCTAATTGGTACTCCCTGACGAAATTTAAATCAGAAAAAGATGTGTATAAAGGGTAGCCTGCCAGGAGGGGGGTATCCGTCGACTGACGGATGGGGTGGTAAAATTGCATATCCAAGGGAGGAACGACTGAAGCTAGCCTGACTGTTAGCAGGTTGACGAGGCCAAAAACAAAAGGCTGCCCTCCGGAACAGCCTTTCGATTTATTGGTTTATGGCGGCAGAATCACTCTTCCACCACATCTTCTTCAGGTTCTTCGCCCGGCCTCGACACGTATAGCACACCCCACTCGCGCGCCAGTTTACGGCCGTTGGCCGGTGTTTCTTTGCGGTAGTAAAATTCTACCTCGTCGTAAATATCACGTATCAGCTCGTCGATTTCGGGCAGTATATCCAGCACATCTTTGTTTTCGGCATCAAAAGCCTGCTTTTCGGCCGACTGTTTATTGCTTAACTCAATGTACTTGTTTAGCTCGGTTTCTACCTCGGCCGCCGACGGGTTGCTCATGGCCACTACCGGCACCGGAACAGCCGGGTCGCGCTGCTGTGTGCGTTTCTGCTCGCCCGCTATCAGGTTACGTGCCCAGGTAATCAGGTCTTGTTTGGTACTCAGCTTGGGCAAATCGCTTTGGCTGGCATTCAGTCCGTAGTACAGGCGGTCGGCCGGCGAAAACACGCCCCGCTCAACAGCCATGTTAAACACGCGCATAAAATGCGACACATTACGATACAACACTTGCTGTTGTTCGTTCTCGGCCTCGGTGGCCTCGGCTTGTTTGGCAAACTGCTCCTGCCGCTCGGCAATTTCCTGCCGCAGGGTAGCATACAAGCTTACCAGCTTTGTTTGCGTTTCGGTACTTATTGCCCATTGTGCAGCGGGCGTACTGCTTGCTTTTTCGTTGGCTTTTTCCAACACATTGTTTCTGCCAATTATGGATTTTGGCAATTCTCTATAAGGCATACTTTTAAAGATTTAGTCCCGGGGGTTATTCCATTTGGAAAGTATCCGGGAGGGTTAATAAAATATTGAATTATAGTTCCGGAGGGATTTCGTGTTAACAGTATACTTCTGGCAGCAAAAAACAGCCAAAACATCAGTATTATCAATGATTTCAGCAAGTGCGGAAGGGGCCGTTTTTGTGTAAAAATGCTGCTTTCCGCACTTAGAGGGGCACGTTTTTGGTTAAAAACACTGCCTTCCGCAGTTGGAAGACCCCATTTTTTTATAAAAATGTATGCTTCCGCACTTAAAAGGGGTCGTTTTTTTATAAAAGTGATGCCTTCCGCATGCAGAAGAGGGCATTTTTGCGTAAAAGTGGTGCCTTCTGCATGCGGAAGGACGTGTTTTTGTTTACAAATGCGGCCTTCCAACTGCGGAAACATACATTTTTGCAAAGCAATTCTGCAGTTTTCAGTTACCACAGGCAGGCAAAAACTCGAAGAGTGGGCATATGTAAAAAACGTTTGAAACAAAAGTGTTGTTTTTGGTTCCGAGAAGTTACGAAAAATAATGTTATGGTTCAATAGGTTAGTCTGTTAAGTGAATGAGGGAATTAGTGATTGGGTTATTGAGGGAATTGGCGAATGAGTGAATGAGGTGGTGAGCGAAAAGTAATAGCCTGCCTTTTTACTGCCGCCTCGGTACGGAGGGTTGGATTGCAGTGCAAGTTATAAAACCCTACCCCTTTGTCTGTCGACATTTCCCCTCACGAGGGGAAACAGCTGCAATGTTCGGTCGGTGGTTTTGATGTAACGATAAGAAGATTGCGGTGCAAACCACCAACAAGCCGGAACAACTTCCCGTTTGCACTGCTTTCTTCGCTACGCTCCTTTGCCATTCATCGAAAAACCTCCCCTGTTTATCCAAAATATTCTTTCATTTCCAGACACTTACCTACCTTTGTTTCAGCCAAACAAAAAACAAAAGAAATAATGGAAACTACACACACAACACACCTTAACAGAGTTACCGGCCATGGCCGCGAGAATATTCCCAACCTGTTTTTTAAGCTGATGAGTTTTGCCATGAAACTCAGGGATGTATTTGCCCGACAATCGGAGCGAAACTTTAGCCGCCTACCGATAAAAGAGGGACAAATTGTGGTTGATTATGGCTGTGGGCCGGCACGCTACATAAAAAATGCCTCGGATAAAGTTGGCCCCGGCGGAAAGGTTTTTGCCGTCGATATTCATCCCATGGCCATCAGCAATGTAAACCGAAAAATTGAAAAACACCGGCTGAGTAATGTAGAAGCCATTCAGGCCAACGCTTATTCGTGTGCCCTGCCCAACCGCATTGCCGATGTGGTTTACGCCCTCGATATGTTTCATATGATCGAACAACCCACAGAGCTGATCCGCGAACTGGCACGTATCGTACTGTTTAACGGTATTATTGTTATTGAAGACGGGCATCAGCCTCGTGAGCTTACCCTAAAAAAGATTAAAGAATCGGGGCTATTATGCATCTACAGCGAAAACAAACACCACGTGGTTTGCCAGCTAAAAGAGACCAAATGTTTACCACCGGCCTAACCAGGAGATTTGCAAATCGAAGTAAAATCCCCCTCCCAATTTTCGGCCTCGCTACCTGGCTAAATTTGTAGAGCTATTCGCTGTAAAAATATTTATCGACAGAAACGCCCGATCTTCTTGGCAGGCAGCAATTGTTTTTGCTATCTTTAAGGCATATCAATTAAACCGTAATTTCAATAAATTTATCATGAGAAAAAGTATTTTTTACAGTTTCGCCGTGATGGCAGCTTTGTTGATTGCCAATCCTGCGTTTTCGAAAAAAGCAAACAAACTGACCTCGCAAGAGAAAAAAGAAGGCTGGGTTTTGCTGTTTAACGGCAAAGATTTCGACGGCTGGCGTCAATACAACGGAACAGCTATGCCTGCCAACTGGGAGATAGAAGACGGCGCTATGAAAGTGTTTACCGGAGAAGGTAAAGAGCCGGGACACGGAGCCAATGGCGATATTATTTTCGAGAAAGAGAAGTACAAGGATTTTGAATTCTCGATTGACTGGAAAGCCGGTAAAATGGCCAACTCCGGAATTTTTTATTATGTACGCGAGTTACCCGGAAAACCGATTTATTATGCTGCTCCTGAAATTCAGGTGCTCGACAATAAAGACGCTACCGACAATAAAATAGACAGCCACCTGGCCGGTTCGTTGTACGACATGATTGCGGCCGATCCTGAAACCGTTAATCCGGCAGGCGAATGGAATACCTGCGTAATAAAAGTTAAAGACGGGCAAGTTACCGTATCAATGAATGGTACTGAAGTTGTTTCGTACAGCCACTGGACCGATGAGTGGGACCAATTGGTGGAAAACAGCAAATTCAAAAGCTTTGAAGGTTTCCAGGAAGGAATTGCTAAAGATGGTTTTATCGGTTTGCAGGACCATGGTTATACCGTATGGTTCCAAAACGTTAAAATCAGAGAATTATAAGAGTGATTCTGAAGATCCTTGTAAAAAGATACTCTTGAAAAAAGAACAAAATAAATCCCGGCTTGAAAACAAGCCGGGATTTTTTATGAAGTGCTTACCAGAAATCGATTACAAAGGATCAATTTAAAAATCCGTTGGAGTAAAATTTAAGAGCAGTAAAGCAATTGTTATTTTTTTCCTGCCGGAGGCCTTCATTTTTGTCTTACCACAAAAACGAAGCAAAAAAGTCAAGGCTGCTTTTGGTCCTTCCCCTACGTTTTTGTAAAACCTAAATTCGGACGGGTGATCTCCTCGATTCCTCGGAGCTTCCCGCTCTCATTAAGGTTTTACTTCAACTCCGGGCAACCACCAAAAGAGGCCGTCCACTAATGCAACGTTAGCGACATCCGAGCCTGGCCTCGTCCGGTGAGCCGGAAAACAAGCGGTGACGGCGTTAAAAATTACTGATGTTTGAGGAGGTACGACGAGTTTCAGGAATTTTAGCCGGTATCGCGTAGCTTTTCCGAGGGAAGCGGGCGCAGCCTTGGGTTTTGTGTTTACTATTTGGGCTAAGCCAAATAGTAAAATCGGTCTGATAAGACATAAGCATCTTTCTTCTGATTCGTAGCCTATTTTAATCTTAAAACTTTTTGAATAAGATATTTTTTCTCCACCGGGAATTTCACATGATTCATTCTAAATCTTCCTCACGAATTCCTCTAAATCTTTTCGGGTACGCGGTGCTTTTTCTCTCGAGCGGTATGGCTCATCCAGCACATTGACATCGCCCAGATAACCCAGAGCACCCATACACACCGGAGTATGATTCTCATCGAGTTTTAAAAGCTCTTTAACCTGATCGCTGCCAAAACCGGCCATCAGGTGTCCGTAAATATCTTTGCTGGTTGCCTGAAGCAACAACTGCGCATTGGCCATACCCACATCGTGCATCGCCCATTTATTGGGCTTACCAGTATCCGAAAAGGTATCAACTTTTATGGCTACAAATAAAACGGCCGCATGTTTTGTCCAGGGTTTGTTACCTGTTGCCAGGCAATCCCAGAGGGCATCGAACCCCGGCGTGCCACGCATGGCATAAACATATTGCCAGGGCTGCTCATTCATAGCACTGGCTGCCCACGCTGCTGCTGTAAAAATTTCATTCACATCCTCTTCGGCAATGGGTTCGGGCGAAAAGGCCCGCGGACTCCACCGTTTCTCCAATAAAGGATGAATCTTATACTTCGTCATAACTTCCATATTACTTAATCTTTAGTTCATCTGCATGGGCAGGTCCATCAGCAAGATCCGGGCATCTGATGAAGCCGTAATATCAACCGATTCCACGTCCCAAATTCCTATTGCATCACGTTTCGACAAATCGGTGCCTGAAACGTTCACCTCTCCCTCTATAACCATTATATAAATTCCGTTTCCGGCTTTTTTAATCGTGTACGAATCTGTTTTTCCTGCATCGTAATTACCCAGGAAAAACCATGCATCCTGGTGAATCCACACGCCCTGATCGTCGGGGTTAGGCGATAGCACCTGGTACAATTTGTTCTTTTCGGCCACATCGCGAATCGAGATCTGATCGTAACGCGGTTGTACATTTTGTTTGTTGGGAAACAACCAAATCTGAAAAAGCTTTAATGTTTTATCCGGGTGATGGTTAAACTCGCTGTGGTAAACACCTGTTCCGGCACTCATCACCTGCACATCGCCTTCGCGGATAACGGCCTGGTTGCCCATGTTGTCTTTATGTTCCAAATCACCTTCGAGCGGAATGGTAATAATTTCCATGTTGTCGTGTGGGTGCATTCCAAAACCTTGTCCACCTGCAATGGCATCGTCGTTTAACACGCGCAGCACCCCGAAATTCATTCGCTCGCGATCGAAATAATTCGCGAAACTAAAACTGTGTCTTGCCTCTAACCAACCGTGGTTGGCATATCCTCTCGAATCTGATTTATATACTATTGTTTTCATTGCTTTCTCTTTTTAATCATTCATTTGTTTGGGAATCCGCATCTGTAAACCTTTTGTCCCTGCAAACCATCCACCAACCGGCGGCGAGGAACAGTCCCGCTTTGGGCATCCAGGGGGTCGATCAAATTTATTACGATACTTTCTTTAAAAGAAAAGCCGGTGCCCGGTTATGCACTAATAGCATTTTCAGACACCGGCCAAGGTTCTCTCCATCACAAACTCCTCACTAACTCCCTTCTTCCGAACCTTACTTGTTTTGTTGTTTTCGTATGGCGTATTATCTTACTTGCTCGAAGTTGTTCCTTCTGAAGCTGTAGCTTTCAATTCAAATTTAATCTCGAATTCATCTTTGATCATGTTATCACCCAAATCGCTGAAGAATTTTCCTGAACCGTATTTAATATCCCATTTTGTACGGTCGATAGTGGCTGTACCCGTTGCGGTTAACACATCGCCGTCGACTTTTACTTCTGCAGGGAACGATACTTCGTTTGTAATTCCTTTAATGGTAAGGTCTCCAACAACTTTATCGTTGCTGTATGAAGTAATTTTAAAGTTGGCCACCGGATGCTTTTCTGCTGAGAAGAAATCGTCTGATTTCAGGTGACCTACTAATTTGTCTTTCCACTCTCCCTGAAGGTCGGTCACTTCAATTGAAGTTACATCCAGGTTCAGGTTAGCACCTTTAACTTCTTTTCCCTCTACAAATACTTCTCCACCGGCCAGGTTAAGGTAACCGGTATGTTCACCTGTAACTTTTTTACCTGTCCAATATACTTTACTGGCTTTTGTGTCAACGTTGTAAGTTGTTTTATCGCCATTTCCATTCGATGCAAAACTTGCTGTTGTTATCGCTATTGCAAGTACTAATAATGTAGCTAATTTTTTCATTTTCAATTTTGTTTAATGTTTACTAATAAATTTCTACTGCAAACATACGGGGGATTTGACACGAAAAAAATAAACTAGTTTAATAAAGTACCTATTAGTCTCTTTTTCTTGCTCTTTTAGCAATAATTTTACTTAAAAACACGGGAGTAACTCCCAGGTAAGACGAAATATGGTATTGCGGAAGGCGCTGAACAAGATCGGGATCATTATTTAAAAGCTCCTCGTAATTCTCTTCGGCAGTTTTTGAGAGGATAGCCACAAAACGTTTTTGCAGAAAGATATACGAACGCCTGATATTTGCACTTAATTCGGTGTATTTGCTCATAATGGAAGCAAAAGCAGATTCTGATATTGAAAACACGGTGGTTTTCTCTACCGCCTCTAAATAATATGCTGTGGTTGCGGGAGTACTTAAATCGCCCAGCCACTGCCGTTCTTTACCAAAAAGCAGATTAAATTCTTTTCCACTCTGATCAATTATGTACATACGAAGCAATCCCTTTTCGATATAATAATGACGTGTATTTTCATCGCCGGCATTAAAAATCCGTTGTTTCTTGTTAAACGTTTCTTTTCTGAAAACCGACACGATCTCCTCCTTTTCGGTATCAGTCAATTCGCGATTACCAATTTTTTCGAAATAAGAATATAGTAAAGAAAAGTCCTCCATGTGGCTATAGCTTCTGGCACAAATTTAGCAATCAAAAACGATGTGCCATGCCTGAAGCTACTTTTTTGCTGCCTCGGTGTAAATTGCCTTTAACAAACTGGCATCGTCTTTACTATCGCTGCTGAGTTGCCAGAACATAATTCCACCCAAATCATTTTCTTTGGCGTATTGTGTTTTTAGTTTTACCGAAACGGTATCGTCGTAGGTCACAAATATACTGTCGGTTGGATTATAAAGGAACGGAGCTTTAGCCACCGGATCCCAGTGTTTTACATAACCATCCTCTTCTGTAAAATCAGTTAAAAGAGCGGAATACGATGTCCCTCCGCTAATGGGGCCCGTATTGGGTTGGTATAAACCATTATTTTCAGGCGGAACGCCTCTCCAGCCACGGCCGTAAAATGCGGCACCAATTACTATCTGTTTCGGATCGACACCTTTTTCCACACAAAAACGGATAATTTCTTCGGCCGACTGTGGCTCCCACGGATCTTCGCCTTCAGCCAATTCCGCATTTTGCAATGTCATTGCCAAACCAAGAGGAGTTTCGGCAATATCTGCCAGTGAACGGTGCCCCAGGGCTGTGTGGTGTGTAGCGAACTTTGTTGCTCCACCGGCCTGATCGTAGGTCATTATGTTCATGTAATCAACGTATTTCATTACCTCCAATAGTTCTACATTTTTATAGTATCGTTTCCACCCTGCCGAAGCAAAAGTTAGTGTTTGCGGGCGATCGAGTTGATCCAGTGCTTCACGCAAACCTTTCATCAAAAGGGTAAAGTTTTCTTTGTCCTCGGGGCGTGCTTTTGTGCCACCTGCCGGAATTCCCGGATATTCCCAGTCGATATCTACCCCATCCAACTGGTAGTTCTCAATAAAATCAACGGTGCTGGATATAAACTTTGTCCGGCTTTCTTCGGTAAAAACTGCATCGGAAAAGCCATCGGCCGTCCAGCCGCCACAAGCAATCATTACTTTTAAGTGCGGGTACTTTTCCTTTTGTGCCATCAGCTGTTTCATAATTGAGTCGGCATTCTCATTCCTAAACTGCATCTTTCCATCAATAACTTTACTAAAGCTAAAAATGATATGCGTTAACTGATCCAGCGGCAACTGATCGGGCATGTAGCCCTCGCGTGGAACGTAATAGGCCATTACGTTTATTGCTGATGCTGTTTCGTCATTCGCCACTTTTTGTACACCACAGGAAACAAAAAATACACAGGCCAATAAAAATGTAATTAACTTGTTCATGATAACTGCGCTATAAGGGGCATAACGAAAAGTAAAATAAACGCTACCCTTTGTAAATAATTATAATTCAACATCATAAATGATTCAATAGTACTGACG
>NZ_JBFHGM010000216.1:0-8600 GCF_041583095.1 Draconibacterium sp. | reverse complement strand
TTCCCGATGAAGAATCGATGCTAAAGGCCCAGTTGTATAACATTGATGCCAACAGTGCCTTTGGCGACCCCTTGTTTACAAATCCTGCAGAACTTGATTTTAGCGTTGCCGAAAACTCACCGGCGTTAAAACTGGGTTTCAAAAACTTTCCGATGGATGAGTTTGGTGTGTTAAGCCCTGATTTGAAAAAAATGGCGAAAACACCTGAAGTTCCGGTAATAAAAACTACCGGGGAGTTGTCAGGGAAAAGCAGTGCAACGGTTTCGTGGCTTCGCAACGAGATTAAAGGAGTAGATTCAATGGAAGAGCAATCGGCCTACGGTTTAAATGAAGCGGAAGGCGTTATTATTCTGAAAATGTGGAACGGAAGCAAAGCATACGAGGGCGATGGACTTCGCAGCAAAGACGTGATACTGGCCGTTGAAGGCGAAAAAGTGAAAAACGTAAAAGAGTTCTTCGGTGCACTAAAAAAATACAACTACACCGAAACGGTGAAAATGCTTGTAATGCGTAATCAAGCCGAGCAGGAACTTACGGTTCGGGTGAAATAGCAGGGCTGAAAAGCCTGTCCCGACTATAAGGTCGGGGCCCGAAACGTAGAAGCAAAGGGTACAGCCCTGTGAAAAGTGACCTAATGATAAAAAGGGGCAACGCCCCGACACCTTATAAAAATCCGCGCATATCAGCGAAATCTGCGTGAAACAAAAAGAATATGAGCCAACTACTAAGAATAGTAGCATTTATTATATGTGGAGTATTTCTGCATACAATAGTAAATGCCCAAGTAAATGCTGACGGCACCATCGATACTGGCGATAAATTTGAAAACGCAAAACTCGAATACCTTGACTCGGCTGAAGTCGTAGCCAAACGTCTTGAATGGTGGAACGATGCCCGTTTCGGAATGTTTATCCACTGGGGACTTTACGCTCAGGATGGCTGTTTCTGGAAGGGGCAGGACGGGCGTTCGGAACATATGATGCGCAACTTGCAAATTCCCATTTCCGAATACGAAAAAATAGCCAAAGAATTTGATCCCGAAAAATTTGATGCCGATGAGTGGGCCCAAATTGCCAAAGATGCCGGTATGAAATATATGGTAATTACCTCGAAACATCACGATGGTTTTGCTATGTTCAACAGCCCGTCGAACGACTATAACATAGTAAAACAAACGCCGTGGAAACGCGATCCAATTAAAGAATTAAACGAAGCCTGTAAAAAGCAGGGGATTAAATTTGGAGTATATTATTCGTTGGGCCGCGACTGGCACCATCCGCAGTGTAATTCAAAAGGTGGTCGGCGAAGCAATGTGTGGGATTTTCCGGAAGAAGAGAAAAAAGATTATTCTATCTATTTTAAAGAAAAAGTAAAACCACAGATTACCGAGTTGATAACAAAATACAAACCTGCAATTATTTGGTTCGATACCCCCGAGTTAATTACTAAAGAGCAAAGTACAGAATTGCTGGGATTAATTCGAAAGCTCGACCCCAATTGTATTGTAAATCAACGTGTAGGAAACAAACTGGGTGACTATGCCGTGCGCGAACAAAAAATACCAAAAGGTGGGGAGCCGCAACCCTGGGAAACCTGCATGACCATCAGTGAAATTTGGGGCTACCACAAAGAAGACCATGCCTGGAAATCGGCAGATTCATTGGTGCACAGTCTGGTTGATATTGCCAGCAAAGGCGGTAATTTTTTGTTAAACGTTGGGCCAACCGGCGAAGGCATAATTCGTCAGCCCTCTGTTGAGCTTTTAAAAGAAATGGGCGAATGGTTAAAGGTAAATGGTGAAGCTGTTTATGGAACGACTTCGAGCCCGATTGGAAAATTTGATTGGGGGCGCTGCACCAAAAAAGTGGAAAACGGAAATACAACGCTCTATTTTTCGGTGTTTAACTGGCCGGAAAACGGAGAGTTATTCATTCCCGGAATCAAAAATGAAATAAAAAATTCTACTCTTTTGGCAACCGGAACACAGGTAAAAGCTTTTGCTACAGATAATGGAATAAAGATTGAATTACCAAATGTTGCAGCTAATAAATTGGCCAGCGTGGTAAAAATTCAAGTATATGGAATTGTAAAATAAAATTGAATTAGATAAATATGAGCCAACTACTAAAAACAACAACAATTTTAATCTGTGTAATCATCCTGTTTTCAGGGATTGTAAACGCGCAAAACAAAACAACCATCGATGCCAATTCCAATGGCGAACAATTCGAACACTTTTGGAGTAAATGTGTAGGGGCAGGGCGTGCCAACGAAGGCCTGCGTGCTGGCTGGCTCGAACAACTCGAAAAAGTACAGCAAAACTGTGGATTTCAATACTGCCGTTTTCATGGGCTATTTCACGAAGATATGTTTGTGGTGCTCGAGAACCGTGGAAAAATCGTTTACAACTGGCAATACATCGACGATTTGTTCGACCGTATGCTCGACCTGAATGTAAAGCCTTTTGTGGAGCTGGCCTATTTCCCGGAGCCCTTTGCCGCTGAAAATTCAAAAACCGTATTTTGGTGGAAAGCAAATATTACTCCGGGCGAAAACTATGCGCAGCAGTGGCACGATTTGGTAAAAGCGTTAACACAACATTTGGTCGACCGCTACGGAATTGACGAAGTGCTTACCTGGTATTTCGAAGTTTGGAACGAGCCCAACCTTTACCCGCTCTTTCTGGATGGCACCAAATCGCAATATTTCGAAATGTATAAACAGTCGGCCATTGCAGTTAAATCAGTTGACGAACGCTTGAAAATTGGAGGCCCTGCAACCAGTAACTTTGTGCCCGACACGCGTTTCGACGGCGAAATTGAAGACCGCGAAGCAGCCAAAGAGGTATTTACCATTGACGATATTAATAAATTGGAATGGCACGGCGTATGGATTGAGGATTTCCTGAAATTCTGTGAAAAAGAAAACCTGCCGGTTGATTTTGTTAGTTGCCACCCGTACCCAACCGATTATGCTTTTAACCCTGAAACGGGAAAAGGCAGAGGTTTGACCCGGTTTGTGGGGTCTACTAAACTGGATATTGAGTGGCTGAACAGAACTGTTAAAAACAGCGCCTTTCCAAATGCCGAATTGCACCTCACCGAATGGAATACCAGCCCCAGCAGTCGCGATGCTACGCACGATTTTCTTCCAGCCGCTGCCTATATTGTAAAAACCAACCTCGATTGTATCGGTTTAACAAACTCATTGGCATTCTGGACCTTCACTGATGTTTTTGAAGAAAAAGGCGGTGCTGCCAGTATCTTTCACGGAGGTTTTGGTATGATTAACTTTCAGGGACTGGTAAAACCATCGTACCACGCTTACCGGATGTTGCACCAACTGGGCGACGAAAAAATCTACAAAGACGATTACCTGTTTGTAAGCCGTGATTCTGGTGATGGTAAAATTTCGGCTTTGGCCTATAATTATCCCGAAGAATATGAGGATGCAGTTCCATCCGGCAACAACAAGCGTGAAGAGGGAACCTTAAAACCATTGAGTTTCTCAATGAAAAACTTAAAACCGGGAACGCAATTTAAAATTGAAACGCTGGATAAAGACCACGGTAATATTCACAACTACTGGGAAGCCATGGGTAAACCCGAACCGCCAACCCGCGAGCAAATTAAAGTGATGAAAGCCTATGCCGAAAGTCTAAAAACAGAAATTGTAACGGTTGGCGAAGAAGGAATTTTAGATATGGATCAAACACTTACACCCTGGAGTGTGGTGTTGATTACGCAGATAAACTAAAAGCGCTGAAAGTGCGATAAGTAATAGCCCAGTGCGTAGCGCTGGGTAAATGAGCGAAGCGAACAAATCGCCCCACGGATAAGGTTAATTGAAAAGTAAAAATGGCATGGGGCGAAACAAAACGAAGATGATTAAAGAACGAATAAAAATATTACAGCACCGTTTACCCCTTTGTCTGTCGACATTTCCCCTCACGGAGGGGAAAGCGTAGGCTGAAAGGTCAGAGCTCTGTTTGTAGCGCGAAAAAATTACATCAATGCTGGCTCCCCTCATGAGGGGAGCTCTCGATAGAGTGAGGGGTAGAGAAAAGAATAGAAACAAAAACAACAATAATGAAAAAGACAATCACAACATTAACAATCCTGGTTCTTCTTCTGAATATGAGCTGGGTAAAACAAACAAAAGCCCAGCAAATTTCCGACGAGGAACGAATGGAATGGTGGACCGACGCCCGTTTCGGGATGTTTATTCACTGGGGAATCTATTCGGTTCCGGCAGGTTTTTACAAAGGCGAACCACAAAAAAACTCAGCTGAGTGGATTATGAATCGCGGACAAATTCCTGTGGCCGAATACGCCAAATTTGCAGAGCTTTTTAACCCCACTTTATTCGACGCGAAAGAATTTGTAGGCCTGGCAAAAGAAGCCGGAATGAAATACATGGTAATTACCGCAAAACATCATGATGGTTTTGCCATGTTCCACTCCAAATGTAACCCCTTTAATGTGGTAGATGCCACACCCTTTGGTCGCGATGTAATGAAAGAACTGGCCGACGAATGTGCCAAACAAGGGATTAAGTTTGGGTTTTACTATTCGCAGGCGCAAGACTGGAGTCATCCCGGCGGAATGGGAAACAACTGGGACAAGACCATGCAACGCGTTAGCAGCGATGCCTATGTAATGGAAAAAGCACTTCCGGAGGTAAACCAGCTTTTAAGCGACTACGGTGACATTGCTATTTTTTGGTGGGACACGCCACGAGCAATGACAAAGGAGGTAGTGGATAGTTTATACCATGTTACCACTGCCTTGCAACCAGCCATTATTACCAACGACCGTTTGGGCGACGATTACCCCGGCGACCATAAAACCTACGAGCGGCATATGCCAAAGAAAAAACCGGAAGATAAATATTGGGAACTTTGTCAGCCGGTAAGCGGCAGCTGGGGCTACCGTAGCGACGACCAAAACTTTAAATCGCTGGAAACCTTAATTGGCAACCTGGCCAACGCTGCCAGCATGGGTGGAAATTACCTTTTAAATGTAAGTCCAACGTGTTTGGGAACCTTGTCGCCAAAGGCCGTAGAGCGTATGAAAGGCATTGGTGCCTGGATGGATAAGAACAGCGAAGCCATTTACGAAACCGAAGCCAGTCCGTGTAGCAAAGTAGATTGGGGCTACATTACTATGAAAAGGGCCGAGGGGATAACAAAACTATACCTGCATGTTTTTGATTGGGAAGCCGGAAAAATTACCGTTCCAATTCGCAATAAATCGGCAAAAGCTAGTTTACTAACCAACAGCTCAAAAAAGTTTAGAACCAAAGTCGGTGAAGAAGGCTTAACCGTTCAACTTAGCGGCAAGGCGCCTGATGAGATTAACTCGGTTATTGTGTTAGAATTAGCTGATGCACCTGACGCCATTGAACCAAAACCATTCGGGCAAGACGATAATGGTGTAGTTGCCTTTATGACTGAAAGTGCAGAATTTGAAAATATGCACGGGCTGGGTGTAAAATACAACAGCTCGAAAGACTGTATAGGCAGTTGGACCAATGAGCACGAACGTGTGTACTGGACTTTTGCCATCGAAAATCCGGCAACTTTCCATGTTACCGCAAAAACAGCCGGTTTAAAAGAGGCAGCTTTTGAAGTGGAACTAAACGGGCAAACACAAACGGTAAAAATACCGGCAACAAACGATTACGGCGACTTTAAACCACTGGAAATTGGCAACTTCGAAATAACAGAACCGGGTAACTATAAAATCACATTTAAACCTGTACAAGGCAACTGGGCACCTGTTAATTTAAAAGATGTGGTAATGACACCGGTCAAATAAACACGGGATATAAATGCTTAAGGATAGATTCCGAATATTTTTGAAAAATATAAAAATGAAAAAGGTTCGTACTTTTTTTATTCTAATCCTTTTAATACAAATTGGGCATGATAGTCATGCCCAATTTGTATTCCCAGAAAAAATTGAGCGGGAACACCCCAGGCTTATTTCATCTTCTGTATCCAAAGAGAAGATATTGCAACAAATAGATAGCTGTGCTACAGTAAAAAGGGATTACGAAAAGATTAAAAGTTCAATATCAAAATACGTTCAGCAATATAAATCAGATCCGGAATGGTTGTCATCCCGTTTTCAAATGTATTGGCGTAGCCATGCTACCGATGTTTTTGTTGATAGCAAATATTATTCGCATGCTACGGGAAAAGCACCGGTTCCAACAGTTCGGTTTACCGGGCAACGTGATTACGTAACAGATTATAAAACCCCAAAATTAGAGGATGTCAAACCTTATGCAGAGGATGAAAGGGGGCTTTATCTTCAGCATAAAGAGACGAATAGATGGGAATGGGTGCATCCCCGGGAAACGGGGCGTATTATTGAAAACACCAACGAAAACATCATGAAAATTGCGCGTGATGCAGCCTTGGTTTATTTTGTTGAAAAAGATGAAGATTATGCCCACCTGGCTCATCATTTATTTGATGTTTACACACATGGTTTGTATTACAGAAACGAACCGGTTGACTTAAATAACGGGAAAGAGCAAAACGTAATCGGTTTAACATCTTTTCAGGTTATCAAAGAGAATATTGTTGATGAACTGGCCGGATGTTATGATTTTTTATACGATTACATTCAGGAAAATTATAGTGAGAAAAACCATATTTACACCACTTCCTTAAAAAAACTGGCCGAAATAATTATTAAAAATGGTGTTCCAGATAACAATTGGAATTTACACCAGGCCAATAAAGTAATTGAAATTGCCTTGGTTCTTGATGATAACAGTGTTTATGAAGATGGTAGAGGATGTCAGCATTACTTGAATCGTGTTTTTAACGAATCGGAAGCCAGGCAATGGTCGGTTTTAGATGTGCTGAATCACAGTTACGACGCGAATAACGGCGTTTGGAATGAATGTTCTTCTGGCTATGCTTTAAGTGTGGCCAAAGCATACACTGAATTAGCTCGAATTATTCAAGATGCATTGGAGATTGATGTCATGCCTCAAATGCCGGTTGTGAATAAGGCGGTGGAGGTTATGCCGCAGTATTTGTATCCGAATAAAAGCATTGTAGCTTTTGGCGATTCTCATTATGGAGAATTGGAAACTGAACCGTTTTTCGATTTGATTAGCAACGCTCAAGTCTTTAACAAAAGGGAACAGGAAGAGAAGTTTACCGCGATGCTTTTTATGCTTCATGATAAAACAGAATTGTTAAACTCCGGTAAGTCTAAAAATGCGTTCAATGAGTTGCTTTATAATTCCAGAGTAGAGTTAGATGGCGGAATTAATGCGGCTGATTTATCGGATTATACCACAGCTTCCTTTTTCGCCCCAAGTGTTAGTTGGCTGGTTTTACGAAACGGAATGAATGAGAATAACGGGTTGATGATTTCGCAAGCAGGATCGCTGGGAAACCATGCACATTCAAATGGTATAGCAATGGAACTATACGGAAAAGGATATATTTTGGCTCCCGAAAGCGGTAGGGGATCGAGTTATTACCAGCCCGATTATAATGAGTATTATTCACAGTTCCCTGCACACAATACTGTTTCGGTAAACGGGAAATCGCAATACAATAAAATGCGCAGTTATTATGCCTTCGAAGTAAATGCGCTGTATCCCGCTTCCGAAAGAAAATCAGGGTATTATCCGAATATCAGCTTTTCTGACCTGTATTTTAACGAACCAAGCACCGATGCCGACCAAAACAGAGTGATGGGAATTATCAGAACAGGTGAAACCTCGGGCTATTATATCGATATTTTCAGGTCGAAAACAAAAGCAAACGATGCTGATTATCACGATTATTTTTACCATAATTTGGGGCAGGAATTGCAGTTTGCAACTGTTGATGATCAGGTTTTAACATTGGAGCCTTCATCAAAACTGAATTCGGAGTCGGGCAACATAAAAGCTTACGATTATTTGTTCGATGAAACGTCGTTAAAAATCGACAATCCGTTTAAAGCCACCTATAACTTATCAATCGACAACCAGGTTGTACGGATGAATATGTGGATGAATGGAAATGAAAATCGAGAACTATTTAAAGTGAAATCGCCACGCCCGGAAGCTTTCAGAAAAATTCTTCCTGAAAAGCTGGAAAAAGCACCATTGCTAACAACCGTGGTGAG
Organism: Draconibacterium sp.; assembly: GCF_041583095.1. NCBI lineage: Bacteria > Pseudomonadati > Bacteroidota > Bacteroidia > Marinilabiliales > Prolixibacteraceae > Draconibacterium > Draconibacterium sp. The sequence goes on along the minus strand of NZ_JBFHGM010000216.1, from coordinate 456 downwards.
ACAATATGGCGAAGCCTGGAACAAACCTTTTGTGGCAGTGTATGAACCCTCAACAGCAAAAGAGCCCGCTACCATTACATCGGTAAAACCGTTTACGCTTAGTGGCGAGCGTTCAGGTTTTGTAGGCTTACGAATTGATAGCAAGACTGATAGAACAGACTTTGTGTTTTCATCGGATAGGTTTGATTCGTTCTATCACAACCAGGTTGATTTTACCGGAACTTTTGCTGTGTTAACCGAGGAAGCAAATTCAACTACGCTATTTATCGGAGCAGGAAAAGAAATGAGTTTTAATGGTTATTCCATTAAAATACTTGGGAAAAGATCGGGTTCGGCCACCTTGGTTACCGGCGAGCAAATGGCTTTAGCAAATGATGATGCCATTTTGTTAACGGTGCCCGATATTTATGAAAAAGGAGATGTGATCTTGAATATCGGTTTTAAACAAATATATGG
>NZ_JBFHGM010000215.1:0-8649 GCF_041583095.1 Draconibacterium sp. | reverse complement strand
TAAATGCCAGGTATTTACTTGGTATTCCACGGTCGAGCCACTGTTTTTCGTAAAACGTACGGATACGCAGCACATCGGTTAATCCTTCCCACTCGTACAAATTATCGGTTTCGGCCAGTATTTCGAATTGATTGAGTTTAGCCATTTCCAGCGTGTAGTGGTACTGAAAATTACTGTCGGTTTTTAAATGCACCACACCGCCGGGTTTCAAAAACTTCCGGTATTTATTCAGGAACGTTGTTGAGGTAAGGCGTTTGCGCGCTTTCCGCATTTGCGGATCTGGGAAAGTGAGCCAGATCTCATCTACTTCATCCTTACCAAAAAACTGTGTAATCAGTTCGATGTTGGTACGCAAAAATCCCACATTTGTCATTTCGCGCTGAAAGGCCTGTTTTGCGCCTTTCCACAGCCGCGCGCCTTTAATATCCACACCAATGTAATTGATGTTCGGATTCATTGCCGCCAGCTCAACAGTATACTCACCCTTGCCACAACCCAATTCTAAAATCAGGGGCTGATCGTTTTTAAAAAATTCGGCCGACCATTTTCCTTTTAAATGAAAATCATCGTGTCCAACCTTATGAAACGGCGCCTGAACAACGTGTTCATAGCTCTTCATTTCATCAAATTTCTTCAGCTTTCCTTTTCCCACCTCTAAAAAATAAACTATTGGTATTTATAAATTTCCTTGATCTTCTATTCGACTTTTTCCACACGCACACCCACGTCGGAAATTCCTTTTAGATCATCGTTTCGCATGCCTTGCTGCAAACTTATGGTATAATCGCCCGAATGGGGGAAAAACACATTGCGCCGGTATATTGCCTCACGGGTTTTTAATCCGCCAAAACCTTCACCCAGCCATTTCCCCGACGGATCGGCCAGCACCATTTCGAAAGTATCTTTCACCGTTTCTCCACCGGGTTGCTCAATGGTAACAAACAGCCACAGGTTGCTGTAGCGGTAATCCACATTGTTGCGCACATTAATATAAAGATTCTGATTTTGCAGCGTATCGGTAACCGGCACCTTAAACACCACCAGCGAATCTTTGTTCCAAACGCCTTTGTTTATTGGTTTGTATTTATCGAAAACGCTGTGCGATTCGCAAGCTGCCATCAACACCACAATTCCCGCAAAAAGTATAATCTGAAAAAAACGACTCATTCTGCTTCAACTATTTTTTTTTCGAAAGATCAATACATCAAACGTTATAAAACGCAAGTTGTTTTCTTTAATTACGGTTTTGGCTACGATTTTGATTGGATCGCCGGTTTTGGCTTCCCCCTCTGTTTTGCTTTGGTTTACGGTTTTGTCCGTCTCCCTGGCTGCTATCTTGCCTGCGATCGGGGTTCTGTCCCTGCGCACTGGGCTGATTTTGATTTCTGCCCCGGTTTGGATTACGACGGTTGCTCCGTTTTTTCGAACGGCTGCTTTTCTTGGCCCGGTCGAAACGATCCAAATCTTCCTGCCCTACCACATTATGGAATGTGTCTTCCTTCTGTGCCCCGGCATCGTATTTTTCAATTACCAGTTTCTCGGGTTTTTTGCCGTTACGGTTTAATCGCAACACCTCTTTAACCCGTTTTACAGGAACTCCCACCAATGTTCCGGGACCTTCGCCGCGTGGAGCATACCAGTATATTCCACCAAAAATATCGGCTTTCAAAAAAGAATAGGTCTTATGTTCCGTTTCGAGCGGAATATGGTTTGGCGGGAAATCTCTTTGTGCATCAATGTAAGCATCCACCTCGAAGTTGAGGCAACACTTTAATTTACCACATTGTCCGGCCAGTTTTTGCGGGTTTAGCGAAATCTCCTGATGACGTGCTGCATTGGTTGTTACCGAAACAAAATTGCTCATCCACGTTGAGCAGCAAAGTGAGCGCCCGCAAGGGCCTATTCCACCAATGCGGCCGGCTTCCTGGCGCGCACCAATCTGTTTCATTTCGATACGGATGCGGAAAGTTTCGGCCAGAACTTTTATCAGTTGGCGAAAATCAACACGACCATCAGCAATGTAATAGAAAATGGCTTTTGTTTTATCGCCCTGGTATTCCACATCGCCAATTTTCATATCAAGCCGCAAGTCTTTCACAATTTGCCGCGATTTGATCATGGTTTCGTGTTCCAGCGAAATGGCTTCTTTCCACTTGTCGATGTCCACCGGTTTGGCGTGGCGGTAAACTTTGCGGTATTCGCCGTTATTCAGGGTTACTTTGTGGCGTTTCATTTGCTCAAACACCAGCTCCCCTTTTAGCGAAATAATGCCAATGTCGTGACCCGGATTTCCTTCAACGGCCACCAGTTCGCCAACTTTTAGCTTTAAATTATTTACGTTTTTGTAGTAGTCTTTTCGGGTATTTTTAAAACGCACCTCAACAATGTCTTCGCCTTTGTAAGCAGGCTGTACATCGCCAAGCCAGTCGGTAACCTGCAGTTTTCCGCAGTTTCCAACTTTCGTTTGACAAATCCCTCTATCTGTGGTATTTACTTCTTTCATATTTTAGATTCGTAGTACAGAGACCTTTAGATCTGAGACTAAAAGCCTTTTTATCCGGCAATGCCAAGATAATCATTTAACCAACAAAAGTAATGATTAATAGCAATTTGATAGCTAGTGGCTTGGTTTTTAAAATGAATCTAAAAAGGACAACTTATTTAGAAGAAATAAAAATTATCTCCCTAATTCTGTTTTTAACATATTTTTCATGAAAGAAAAAACAAGTAGTTTTATATTCGTAAAGTTGATTCAGGATAACCCCTGCTTTTCGACACCCATTTTAACGAGGGACAAATATTTTAGGGTGGAGTTTATAAAGCACAGAGGTGTTTTACAACGTTTGATTTTTAAAGAATTACTAATAGAAGTGCTTAATTTTTAAAATAGAAAACAATTATAACAACATAAAAACCAAGGGCAAAAAGTAACCCAGCCCTTTAAAAGAACCGGGTTACACAACTTGTTTTATAAACCGGAACGGGGAGCAGCAACTCCCCTTTCCACAAAACTTTACAAAGAAATGAAAAAATTAGTTTTGTTTGCTATGGTAGTAGCAGTTTTAAGCATTTTTAATGCTTGTGAGAAAAGTGATGATTTTATTATCCCAAGCGGAACAAAAGAAAAGACAAACAGTCCTTTGTTTGCCGGATTAGACACCATTGCATTCTCTGTTGAGAATAATATAATGGTATTTGAAACAGAAGAGGACTACCAAAAATGTCTGGACTTTTTGGGAACAATTGAGGTGAAAGATTATCAATTGTTTGAGAAAGAAGTTGGTTTTAGTTCACTTCTTGCTTTGTCAAATAGCGTAATGCAAACTTGTCCGATTGAAGATGAAAAATTTGCCACATTATTGAATCCGAAAATGCAAATTATTATTGAACACTACCTTTTCACTTTGAATCATGATGAAGAAAAGGTCGAAGCTCTGTTTATCGATGATGATTATGAATTAAAGAGTGTAGATACAAATTCAATGAAAGAATTTAGCTATGATGATAATGTATTTGCAATCTTAAAAGGTGAAAATTTAAAAAGTGTTGCAGGTTATTGTGGACAAGAGAACTCTGTACATGAACCAGGTGATGGTATAGTAACATCCGTTGACTACAATAAGTACGGCATTTATAATTCTTTAGTCTCCAAAATATACACCGTATTCTCGGGAAAACCACTTTATCTAAAACATGAAACAATTGATTACCCTCTAGGAACGGTCCCTTCCGGAATTTCTTCCCGATGCTTTTATAAACGAGACGGAAAACAAAATATAATCAGTTACTCTACTGATTTTTCGTACACAGATCATCGAAAAAAGACTTTGTGGGATAATAGAAGACGATTAATCGGATTTCGCATAGACATGAAATACTCCTGGAAGTTTGATAATTATGGAACCGTATCTATTGATACAAATATGATTGAATGCCACCAATACTAAAAAAAATTATTTCATCTCCGGATTCCTCCGAAGATGAAATACCAAAAGCTATATTTAAACAACAAACAAATTATCTTCTCAATCATGAAAACATTCCTATTTCTAGTACTAATGATTCCCATATTTTGCTCTGCTCAGAAAGAAGATAATAAACTTAAACTATGGAATACTGGTATTCACTTTGTACACCGCAGCTCTAAAGCGTATAAAAGCTACAATTACCCACGTCTAAGTGCTGAATACAGCTTTACCAACTGTTCATCAGCTGAATTTACAGTAGAACGTATTGGAGAAATAAAACTCACGGACACAACATACCCATCCTACGGTCGAATTAGTTTAGGCTACAAGCTCAATATTTTACCTTGGGTTACCCAAAATGAATGGTTGGTAAACAACCTAAGAGTTTATAACAGCCTTAGGTATGCACTCAATTTCCGAAATGATTACACCGATTTTCAATTGCTGTACGCCCCTGGTGTGGAATACTACTTCTACAAAGACTTTGGCATAAACACCGAATTTGTTTTTGGGCAGTCCATGAAAACCACTTTTGCAGTAGGAATTAAATACCGCTTTTAAATGAATAAAATCTACTTTATAATTCTTCTAATCGGTTTATTTTCGGCATGCATTGAGGTAGTTGACCTGGATGTGGAAGAAACACCCCACGAACTGGTAGTAAATTGTTTTTTTACCGAAAACCAGCCTTTTGTTGTAAATGTTAGCCGCCTGGCAGCTTACCCCGATCTAACAGACCGAAACCTTGAAGATGCCACAGTTTCGATTTATGAAAACGACATTTTATTAGGGACATTAACACATACTGAAAATGGAAATTATACAAGGAAATCAATTTTACCTGTTCAAGGAAATATGTATTCCATAAAAGTAGAAGTGCCAGGTTTTCCAACAGCAACGGCTAGCGATACCATACCCGAGAAAGTTTTCATCCAGGAATGTAATTACAAGCCAAATGCAGGAGTTGACGAAGAAGGAGATCCTTATGGAGAAATTACTACTTCATTTACAGATTCTCCGAATGCCAAATACTATGCCATCCAACTCTATACCAGATGGGAAAAACCTCTTTATGACCAAAATGGTAATCCTACGGGATCAGAAGTAATATGGTATCCTATTGAACAGTCAAGTTTTGATCCGGTTATCTTAGCCGAAGGCATCACAAAAACTGACTATTGTACCTATTTTGTTTTTAATGACGCGCTATTTTCAAATAAAAACTATAAACTGGCTGTAAATGCCAGCTCTGAATATGACCCCAATAACACAGTACAGGTACTCCTGGAAACAGGCACGGTTAATTATTACCATTATCGCAAAAGTTTGCTTAAACACGAGCCTTATTCATACGAGGACCCTTTCAAACCCTATGCTCCGGTTCCGATATATTCCAATGTTTCCGGCGGGCAAGGCATTTTTTCCGGTTACCAACGCGATATTTATTATTTAAACTTCTCAGATTAACTCCACTTGAAAACACTACTCACCATACTATTTGTTTGCTCATTTATCGTGGCAAAATCACAAGTAACCGTTCACGGTTATATAAAAGACAAAACCACCAACGAACCACTTATTGGAGCCACCATTTCAATAAGCGGAACAAGTATCGGAACATCTACCAATAACTCCGGCTATTTTTCGTTGCGCCTTAACGATACTGACCAAAACAACCTAACAATTCGATACATTGGCTATAAAACAAAGCATTTCTCAATCAACGATAAAAATACAGTTCCGCAGTATTTTTATCTCGAACCGGGCGTTGAAATAAATGAAGTAACCGTAAAAGCGCCCCTGTTTTCTGAGAAACGAATGGGAGCCAATCTTACCGAAATTCCGGTGCAGGAGCTGAAAAAACTTCCTGCTCTTGGTGGTGAGGTCGACCTGTTACGAACCTACCAGCTTTTGCCGGGAGTGCAGGGTGGAAGCGAGGGAAAAACAGGCTTGCACGTTCGGGGTGGAGGTCCGGGGCAAAACCTGATTCTTTTAGATGGATCGCCTTTATACTACGTGAATCATCTGGGTGGATTTTCCTCCATTTTCGATCCTGAAGCCGTTAATAATTTCAAATTGTACAAAGGAGGTTTCCCTGCTCGTTATGGCGGCCGTCTGTCGTCGGTTCTCGATGTACAAATGAAGGAAGGCGATAAAAACAATCATCACACATTTATTAGCATTGGTACTATTTCGGGAAGATTTAATATGCAGGGGCCGTTGCAACAAGGCAAAGGTTCCTATTTTCTTTCCGTAAGGCGTATGTGGCTCGATTTTTTTACTCGTCCATTTTCCTATGTTGCTTTTAATAAGGCATCATTTGGTTACAGCTTTTATGATGTAAACGCTAAAGCAACATTCCAATTAGCCGAAAAAGACAAACTCTATTTAAGTCTCTATTCCGGTGATGACAAGCTTGTATTTAACTATAAAGAAAAATTGTTAGGTGCCGATGAAAAATCAAAACAAAAAATAAAATGGGGAAACCTGCTTGCTGTTGCACGGCTTAACCATACCTTTAAACCGGGCCTAACCAATAACACAAAAGTGTCGTTTACCAAATACCGGTTTATCGACAAGGATTTGTACAAGAACATAGCGGACAATACAAAGTACAACTCGGCATTTAAAAGCCGTATTTACGACTGGGCCGTTAACAGCGATTTTGAATTTCAGCCTGGGAATGCGTATAAAATGCTGGCCGGTGCCGGTGCCACTTTTCATTTTTTCATGCCGGGGAAAACAACCGCAAGCAACATAAACGAAGGCGAAACATACATCGACAGCACTTATGGAAGTACTTCGTTAAATGCTTTTGAAAGCCAGGCTTATATCGAAAACATTTTCTCGTTCAAACACCTGAATTTTAATCTTGGTGCGCGCCTCAGTCATTTTTTGGTTGATGGCAAAAATTACTTTTATGCCGAACCGCGTCTGTCACTGGGAATTCCCGTCGACCCATCAACATCGATAAAAGCATCGTACACAAAAATGCATCAGTATGTTAATATGCTCTCGAATCCAACAGCAGGTTTCGAGACCGATTTCTGGGTGCCGGCAACCGAAAAAGTTCCTCCAAGCAGCTCGCGACAATTCGCTATTGGTATTGAAAAAAATACCTCAAAATTCGAGGCCGGAATCGAAGCGTATTATAAAAAGCTGAACAACCTGGTTACTTTTAAAGAAGGCGAAGTTTTCCAGGGAAATGCTACCGATTGGCAGGAACGAGTGGCCATTAACGGAACAGGAACATCGAAAGGAATTGAATTTTTTGCCCGCAAGAAAACCGGAAAAATAACCGGCTGGATGAGTTATACTTTGGCAAAATCGGACCGGCAATTTGATGAAATTAACTTTGGAGAAACCTACCCGTTTAAATACGATCGCCGCCATGACTTAAGTGTGGTTTTGAGTGTTCCGATAAACGAAGAGTGGAATTTTTCGAGTACCTGGGTTTATGGTTCGGGCTATCCCATTACACTTGCTTTGGGGAAAATGAATACCATTGAAATGAATGATATCCCGAATGGCTCAGACAATTACTATCAGTTTGATGAATATGGCGAATACTACGGAAAGAAGAATTCATTTAAAATGCAGGACTACCACCGCCTCGACATTGGCTTTACCAGAACAAGAGAAAGTTACGGAGTAGAGCGCACTTTAACCATTGGTATTTACAATGTGTACAACCGCAAAAACCCGTATTACTACTTTTATAAACAACGGAAACCCTGGCGTGGCGATTACACAACCGAACTTTACAAGAGTAGTTTTCTACCCTTTTTACCCGCTATAAGTTATAGTTGGAGGTTTTAAAAAGAAGTGATTATCGTTTAATCAGCCTCACCATCCGCAAACCGGTATCCATAAAAACAATACGCGGATTTCCGTTCATGGAGATGTGCTTTATGGCCAGTTCAAACTCGTCGGCAAAAGCCACAATGTTGCGTTCGTTAATAAAAGGTGCGAATTTTTTGCCCCAGTCTTTTTCGGCACGGTTCATATACACAATTTCGCTGCGTTTCATGTTCGACACAAAATACTCGCGCACCAAACGCAGGGAAGCCGCAAAAAAAGCTTTTTGTTTGTCGCGGCCAATCTTTGCCATTTCATCGGCCCAGTCAATCATCTCTTTCACCTGCCGGGCGTAGGCAAAACGCATCATTTCCTGGAATTTCTGGAAATAAAACTGCTCATCGTCCGACGGCGATAAATAACTGAGTGCTTTCAGGTAACTTCCCGAAGCCAGGTGAACCGCATCGGGAACGATTGCCGGATCAACTCCCTCAATTTTCAGCAAAGCATTTTTTATCGATTGATTATCGACAAACGGAAATTTTACCAACTGTGCCCGCGAACGAATGGTGCCGATCACACCTTCTTCGTTTTCGGTTACCAGAATAAAAAGTGTTTTGCTGGGCGGCTCCTCAATCATTTTCAGCAGTTTGTTCGAGCAGGCGATGTTCATTTTTTCGGGCAGCCAAATAATCATCACTTTAAACTCCGACTCAAATGATTTTAGGTTCAATTTACGAAGAATCGATTCGCTTTCACGTTCATATATTTCGCCTTGTGCATTTCCAGCATCAATATGTGCCAGCCACTGGCTAAGTTGAAAATACGGATTTGTGGCAACCATTTCGCGCCACTTGGGTAGAAAATCGTCGCTAACGGGTTT